>PUKR01000283.1 GCA_003552365.1 Syntrophomonadaceae bacterium | reverse complement strand
TCATTTTTAAACTGACACTAACATTTTTTAAAAAAACTCCACTTGCGAGGTAAGTTAAACCATGGGTTGCCGCAAACACCAAAAAAAGAGGAAAACCACTAATAACTGGAGCAGGTGCGGCAGCATTAAAAACAGGACCATAATAAGGAAATGCCAACAACCAGCCAAAAAACAGAGGTTTTGAGAGCAGGACAAATTTCCTGATTTGATTGAGGTCCATATTTTCCTCCAGTTTGGCTAACTAAATATATATTAACAAAAATAACGGGCTTTTAAAATAAAAAATATTGCTCCTTTTTTTAAAATGCCCACACAGCTTCAACCTTAAAAAGACTCTTTGATCATACCAGCTCCTGGAACATTCCGGGCAAGAATTTTTTTAATTAGTCGTACTCAACAGGGCTAACCGTTGAGCATCTAAATGGATGGAACCAGTAACTTATTATGGAGTTTACGGATGAAATTAATAAGAGGGGAAAGCGTTAAAGAGATTTTCTCCTTTTCAAAATGAACTTACAACAACGCCGCTGAGAAAGAAAATCAGTTTGCCTGCCGGCCAAAACTAGTTAAAAAAATCGCCCAAACCACAATCACTATAATCAAGATAGTCAAAGTGGCTCCTGACTAGAAAACAGGTGGATAAATTCATTAATTTGATCAAGCCTCAACCATTCGACCATCCCTTCAGTCCAGGCTAAATCCGCAGGCTTTATGAATTTTGATTCTATGAAATGCACCATTTCATCATGGCTTAACGGCCCATTCTGATGTTTTTCTTGAATCACATACCACTGCCTTAACATAGTTATCCCTCCAAACGATATTAGCTCTCAAACGGCTTCACTTAAATCACTTAAACCTTAGAAAGACAGAAAACACCTGACTATAAAGTAATTATATAAGCACCGCTCACAAATATAATCACCCGTCGGGGATGATTGTTTATTATTAATAATATCACCCCTAAAGGGTGATATTATTTTAAGGAAATACTGTTACACTTAACTCAATAAAATTCTCACCATATAAGAATTATATTAAAAACGACTAAATCTTGAACCAGAAGAAATTGCTCTAACATAATGAACCACTACTCATTTTAATTAACCTTTGAGATAAAAAAACTCTTGTGGTTAAGCATCGCTATTATACCTTGTTAAGATTGTATCTCGTTATCCTGAATAATTTATTATGTGAGGAGGCGAAAATATTAATACCAGCACCCGGACCACTGCAGTAAAAATCGTTCCCGCCAGCTGCCAGCACATCGGTAAAAGGAATAACCAGGAAGATGCATTTGCCTTATCCGATTACAGCAACAAGGAGCCAATTCCTAAAAACGGCCTTTTAGCAGTTGTTGCCGATGGAATGGGTGGATTGCTATGTGGAGATGAAGCCAGTCGTAAAGCAGTTCAGGTATTTATGCGCGAATACTGCCACAAAAAAAATATTGAAGCTGTGAGCGAGACACTGTGGCGAGCGCTTAAAGTAGCCAACACCGCTGTATTTGATCTGGCCTATGATGGTGTTGAGGAGAAGGACCTGGGGACAACACTAATTGCAGCGGTTATAGATACAGGTAAGCTGTACTGGGTATCTGCCGGTGACAGCAGGATCTATCTCTTTCGGAATGAGGTTTTGCAGCAGCTAACCAGAGATCATATATACGAAAACCACCTGCAGCTGGATGTAGCCAGCGGTAGAATTTCTCAGAAAGAAGCCGATAATCATCCAGAACGCAATCACCTAACCAGTTACCTGGGCTTAATGGAGCTTCCTGAAACCGATCAATGCGTTAAACCCCTGAGCTTGCAGAATAATGATGTAGTTTTACTTAGCACTGATGGCCTATTTGACACACTCTGCGAATCAGAGATTGTTGCAACGCTTAAAAGAAACAGCCAAAACCCTGCAGAAGAGCTGGTCAAAGAGGCTTTGGGGCATAACAACAAATACCAGGATAACATCACAGTAGTTACTTTATCCGTTTTTAATGCCTGATGAAGCATAAGGTTCGAAAATATTCACTCTGTATTTATAGTTTCAGCCTGATTTCGCTTTAAATTTATTTTATCAGTAAATAGAAAAGGGGATGAGTCGCTATGAAAGAAAATAGAAGTTTGCTCTTTAAGATGATTATCATTACAACCCTGCTTTTATTAGTAATCAGTGTGGGCACAACAGCCCATGCCCGGGTAATGTCAACAGATGATGTTGCCAAAAGCGTAGTCCAGATTGCCATCGAATTGCCGGACCGGGAACCCTTTAGAACTATGTTTAGAGATCCTGCCACCGGCGAAGTTAATTTAAAGTTAACAATGGGTACCGGGATGATGATCGTCACCGATGAAGATGAAGAATTTCGCTATTGTGCTACCGCCTGGCACGTAGTTGATACTTCATGGGGCCAGGATTTACCTGCAGATATGCGCTTTAGATCCGATGAAATCAACCTTTACATCTTGAGAGCGAGAGATGATTACGTGCCGGTCAGGGTGTACCAGGAGCTGCGCACTTCCGACATTGCCATCCTTGAAATTGACCCTGCTCACAGGCTCTACGGTTACGTACCGCTTGTGTTTGGTGACGAAAGCGCTTTTGCACGCGGCGATCGTGTTACAGCCATTGGTTACCCTGCTGCTGCAGAAACTTTTTCTGATCTGACCATAGCTCAATTTACCGATTCGACAACCCCCCAGGGGAGCATTACCCGACTTACTACAGTTGATGGAGTTCCTGTAATTCAAACAGACGCCAATATAACAGGTGGTCACTCAGGAGGGCCCATCATCAATGAAGACGGGATTATTATCGGCATGACTGCCTGGGGCGTGGGCACGCAATTAAACGGTTTCGAAATCCGGGATAACATTGAATATGCTGTGCAGGCCCAGGAATTAACCAACTTTCTCAGATCCAGGAATATTCCTTTCCTTGAAGCCGATGCGGCTATAGACGAGGCACCGGAACCGGCAGAAGAAGCAGTAGAAACTGTCGATGAAGAACCTGAAGTCGAACCGGTAGAAGAGGAAATCGCCGCACCGGTTGCTGAGCAGAACGGTGGACAGACTATGCTTTTTATCGGTATTGGCGCAGCCGTGCTTTTAGCAGTGATTTTAGCAGTAGTCTTAACCAGGGGTAAAAAAGCAGCCCCGGCGGCAGCAGTTCCCAGGGCTGCCACACCGCCTCCACCGCCGCCTCCTTCAACCCAGGCCAAACCGACTTCGGCTGCCGCACCTGTAACAAAAGCAAAACCCGCCGGGCTCATGGTTGGCATTAAAGGGATATCGGGACAGTTTGCCGGTCAGACTATCGAAATGACGGGGAATCAACTCATAATCGGTCGTGACCCGCGAATGGCACAACTGGTTTACCCTCAAAGTAAAGACGATATAAGCCGTAAACATGTTACTATTCGTTTTGATGAAAAAACTCAAAAGTTCATATTAGAAGACTCATCTTCAAATGGGACCTTTTTATCTTCCAATGAAAAGTTGGAGCCGGGCAAACCATATTATCTTAATCCGGGAGACCGTTTTTATGTAGCTGATTCCAAGGAAGTATTCGAGCTGGTTAAAGGGTAAATAAGATGAAAACAGCACTATTATCAAAGCCGGGCGGCAGAAAATATAATGAGGATTACTGCGGCTACCTGGAGCAAAACGGGTACGGATGCTACATCCTGGCCGATGGCTTGGGTGGCCACCGGGGCGGAGCTTACGCCTCCAGGGTCACAGTAGAAAAAGTTCTGGAAGCCTTTTCTGACGGTCCGGGCATTTCGCCCGATCACCTGTCTAGTTACCTGGAAAAAGCCAGGGACAGCTTCTTAGAAGCACAAAAACAAGACAGCAGTTTAAAAAACATGAAAGCAACAGTGGTTGTTGTCTTAAGCAATGAAAATAAAATATTTTGGGGCCACATTGGTGACACCCGTCTCTATCTGTTCAGGGCAAATAAGTTGTCCTTTCAAACTAAGGACCACAGCGTGCCTTATCATCTCTACAGTCTTGGTGAAATAACATTCGATCAAATTCGCTTTCATGAAGATCGCAACCGCTTAACCAGGGCTTTTGATGGTGGTGATATTTCTCGCTTTACTTTTGCTCCTGAGGCAATGAACCTGAAAAGGGGCGATGCAATACTTCTTTGCACCGACGGGTTTTGGGAATATGTGTTGGAAGAAGAGATGCAAAGCGATTTAACCCGGTCAGCGGAACCCGAAACCTGGCTGGAAATGATGGAACGAAGGATCTTGGCCAGGGCAGAGAAAAGACATGACAATTATTCTGCCCTGGCAATGTATTCATAAATCTAACCGGGCATTAAATGTTTGAACTGTTTATAAAACCGGTAGAAGCGGAGGTCAGGCATATGGATTCTTTAACAAGATGTAACAACGGTCATTATTATGACCCAAAAAAGCATAGTTCCTGTCCCTATTGTGGAGTACAAAATCTTGATATCGATATTGGAAAAACCATGGCCAAAAGAGTGGAAGGATCGTCGAAAAGCGCAGCAACCGATGGAGAAGGAAAAACAGTTGGTGTGTTTCGCAAAAAACTGGGGATTGATCCTGTAGTAGGCTGGCTAGTCGCTGTGGAAGGCCCGGAAAGAGGCAATGATTACCGGATTACCTCCGAAAGAAATTTTATTGGCAGGGCTGAGAATATGGATGTCAGCATCCCCGGCGATGAGACCATATCCAGGGAGAATCATGCCATTGTCAGCTACAACCCCAAGAACAACTCCTTTAGGCTCTTCCCCGGGGAAAGCCGCGGCCTGGTATACCTGAATGAAGAGGAAGTAATTACGCCTGCTCAACTGGAAGCATACGACTTAATCGAAATTGGGGAAACTAAGCTAAAGTTTGTGCCTTTTTGCGGGGAAAGTTTTCAGTGGAGTAAAAACGAAGCAGAATAAACTGTGAGGGTCAATTATCATAGGGGGTTAAAATGAGTATCGAGAACTTATGTATGGGCTGCATGGAAAAAGAGGGTTCTCTGTTGATCTGCCCTCATTGCGGCTGGATTAAGGGAAATCAACCTGAATCCCCCCTTCACCTTTCACCGGGAACAATTCTGCTTGATAAATACCTCCTGGGAAGGGTTTTGGGCCAGGGCGGTTTTGGTATAACCTACCTGGCCTGGGATATTTACCTGGAACGTAAACTGGCGGTTAAAGAATTCTTCCCCCGAGACTTTTGCTACCGGGAAAGTGGTTATAGTAAGGTTTCAATTTATTCAGGCACCACCCACGATCAGTACGAGTATGGCCTGGATAAGTTTTTAGCCGAAGGCAAAACACTCGCCCGTTTTGATGGGCACCCAAACATCGTTTCTGTTAAGGACTTCTTTAAAGCCAATGAAACAGCATATCTAGTGATGAATTATCTTGATGGTACCACTTTATGCAACTACCTTACCGCCAATAACGAAACCCTTGCTTTTGAAGAAACAATACAGATTATTATCCCCGTACTTGACGCCCTTAGAGCTGTCCATGAAGAGAACCTGTTACACCGGGACATCAGTCCTGATAATATCATGATCTCCCAAAAAGGGCGTATTATAATCCTTGATTTTGGAGCAGCGCGTCACGCTATCGGGGAGAAAGGTAAACATTTTTCCGTTGTCATTAAACCGGGATATGCCCCCGAAGAACAATATCGAAGCAACGGTTTACAGGGGCCATGGACCGATATATATGCTACTGCCGCAACCATGTATCATGCTTTAACCGGTTATATGCCTCCTGAATCGCTGGATCGCTTGAATAAAGACAACTTAATCAGGCCTTCAGAACTGGGCATTCATATTCCCCGGCAAGAGGAAGAAGCTTTGCTGACCGCCATGGCCATAAAATCAGAACACAGGTACCAACAAGTAGAGGACTTTCAAAAGGCCTTGCTTGGCCCTTCAGCGATTCACGAACCATTACAAGAACCCGGTCATACCCCGGTTAAAGATAATGAATCATTCAATAAGACCGGAGATCATGCTGCTAAATACGAAGATAATAGCCAGTATGATTTACAGGTTAAAGCTGTTACGATTAACATTGGACGGGCTTCGGACAATGATCTCGTTTTGGAAGAAAACACGATTTCACGCTATCATGCAAGACTTCAACATGAAAATAACACCTGGTATTTAAGTGATTTAAACAGCTCCCATGGGACCTACTTGAACGGTACTCCTGTCCACAAAACTGTCGAAATTCCCAGTGATTCCTGGATCACGATAAGTACAAAGCTCATTCATTTTGACGGCAAGGGGCTCTACTCAAAAGATGGTCAATCCCTGCTCGAAATATACTATCATCAACCTGTCTTAAATGCCGGGGAAACAATGAATAGTGAGATAAAAGTAGTCACACAAGCTGACTCTGCCAAAAAAAACCAGATTCCTGCCCTGTTGACTGTTGGTTCGCTGCTGGCAATAACTATTGTAGCTTCACTTGTGTATTTTATGTTAAACCTTGATATATTTTCAACAGATACCTCTTCACCCGATCATGCACAAATAACTTTCACCGATAGTTCAGACGAAATTCCTGTAGAGCCCTATGAAGAATCAACCGGTGTCGGTAAGCAGGGTGATCAAGCCGATAGCGTCATCACTATAGAATTTAGCAATGGCACCTACACCGGGGAAGTAAAAAATGGCGTCCCCGATGGTTACGGAGTATTTATCTACAAAAGAACTGATTCAGCTATGGGGGGTCTGCAGAGCGGCAGCAGCCGGCGATACGAAGGCTACTGGAAAGATGGCAAAATGCACGGAGAAGGAACTTTTACTTACCCGGACGGACATACAAAGAGGGGTATATGGGTAAATGGTGTCTTTACTAAAAATTAAAAGTAAAGTGAGGTATCTTTATGCGCCATACCATAATTACATTAATCGCGGTTTTTTTCATATTTATTTTTTACAAACCGGTTAATGCCGATTCTAAAGATATTGAAGCGACAGGGGTGGTTATCAGCGATAGCCAAATAGAGATGATCATCGGGACCACTGAACAATTAACAGCCAGGGTCCAACCTGATGAAGCAACTAATAAAAATATTTACTGGATCAGTGGCGATGAAGAGGTAGTAACCGTTCAAACCAGAGGGGCGTCTTCTGCCGAAATACGGGCCGAAGGCGGCGGAGAAGCCTGGGTAACGGTTGTAACTGAAGATCAAAACTGGCGGGCATCTTGTAAGGTTACAGTTATTGTTCCGGTTTCAAGGGTTTATATGAGACAAGCTGAACTAAACCTGAACCCGGGCCAGGAATATCAATTTGAAGCTTTCATTGAACCCGGTAATGCAACTAACCAGGTTTTAAACTGGGCTTCAAGTGATAACCGTATAGTTGGGGTTGATACAAAAGGTTTGGCAGAAGCCTACAAACCGGGCACAGCCAGAATTGTAGCCAGGTCGGATGAAAATGACAATATATATGCTTTTTGCACGGTAACAGTTGGCGGTAATGAAGAAACCGGGGCAGAAACTCTTGATAAAGCAGTTGAGCAAGAACTTGAACAAGATGTTGGCTTGCATGAAGAAGAGGTTGAAGAAACATTTGAAGCAAGCGATGAAGAAAACCAGGGGATAGAAGTAGGTTTAAACCATCTCTTGATTGGCGGGGGAGCGACAATAATCCTTTTACTGTCTGCTATTACTATAATTACCAAAAGAAGCCGCTAGCTAAAAAACTACCCCGTTCAATCATTTATAGCCAGTTATTATAAAACCAGGATTAGTTCTTGAGCGCATTGAGTTCAATAAACGGGAGGAAAATAAAATGGATCAAAACCGAATATGCATGGGATGCATGCAGGAAAAAGGCACCGACAAAACAGAGTGTCCCAATTGTGGCTTTATAGAAGGTAAAGAACCGGAATCGCCCTTGTACTTACCTCCACGCACAGTTCTGGAGGGAAAATACTTAATCGGCAGGGTATTAGGACAAGGCGGTTTTGGTATCACCTACCTGGCCTGGGACTTAAACCTAAATGTTAAACTGGCCATCAAAGAATACTTTCCTCAAGATTTAGCTACTCGTGCAGCGGGACACAGCCAAATTTCCGCTTACACCGGCAGTATGGGCAGCCAATATGAATACGGGCTGGATAAGTTCTTACAGGAAGCCCGGACCCTGGCCCAGTTCGAAGGCCATCCAAACATCGTCTCCGTTCGGGACTTTTTTAAAGCCAATGGCACTGCTTATTTCGTTATGAGCTACGTTGAAGGCATTACTGTAAAAGAACACCTGGCCAATTCGGGAGGAATATTGCCCCTCGACCAGGCTCATGGTATTATAATGCCCGTTCTAGACGCCCTAAAAGAAGTTCATTCAGTCAATATACTACACCGTGATATCAGTCCGGATAATATTTTTATAAACCAAAAAGGCCAGGTTATTTTGATTGATTTTGGTGCAGCCCGGCAGGCAGCCAGTGAAAAGGGACACAGCCTTTCAATTATATTAAAACCCGGTTATGCCCCTGAAGAACAGTATCGCAGTAAAGGAGTCCAGGGGCCCTGGACTGATATATATGCGGTTGGCGCCACGTTTTACCATCTGATTACCGGCCAGCAACCTCCGGAGGCTTTAGAAAGAATGGTTGACGACAACCTTACCCCGCCACGTGAACTTAATGTTGAAATAAGCGAATCTGAGGAAAACGCTTTGCTTACCGCACTGTCTATTAAGGCCCCGGAACGCTACCAGAGTGTGCCTGAATTCCAGTCAGCTTTAACCGGAGAGCAAGTAGAGCTACCCTCTACAGCACCTGCACCTACTACTGCTTTTCGGGAAACGACACCTCATGATTTACCGGTTTCAGAAAAAAAACCATTCCCCATGGGTATAATAATCGGGGCAGGAGCCGTCGCTTTAACCGGAATCCTTGCATTTGCCTTGATTTCCGGTGGCATATTGGGCGGTGATGATTCTGCTGCCATTAATGAGCAAGAGGAAGAAGTAGAAGCCGTTCAGGAAACAGAAGTAGTCGAACAGGAAGAAGAACCTGCAGAAGTAACGGAGGAAGAGATCAATGAAGTTGAAGAGGAACCGGAGGAAGAAGAAGTAACAGAACCAGAAGAAATAGAAGAAGAAATTGTTGAAGCAGCAGAAGAACCTGAACCGGAACCAGAACCGGAACCGACTCAGGAAACCACTGCAGCACCGGAACAAATTGATGAGGAGGACAAAGATGTTCTGGAAGTGGCTACCATTTCCTACGAGGGAGGAACTTACACCGGCCAAACTAAAAATGGCATTCCCCACGGCAAAGGAACATGGAGCCATCCAAGCGGACGTCACTATGAAGGTGACTTTTACGAAGGAAATGCAACTGGTTATGGGGTTTTGACCTTTCCAGGAGGGGAAAGATATGTTGGCTACCTGGTTAACGGGATAGCGCATGGAGAAGGAACAATGCATCACCCAGATGGCAGAAGAGTTAGCGGTACCTGGGTTAGAGGGGATTTGGTTGATTAAGAACAGGACATTTCTCAATTCAAAAACCAACCCATAACATAAATTATTATAAAGGGGACCGTAATAAGATGGAAATCCAATGGTATATATACAAAGATTATCAGATAGAAGGTCCTTTTAGCTGGGATGAATTGAAACAGGAAGTGGATAGCGGCAGAATTAATCCGGAAGATTTAATCTGGAATCATACCATGAGATCATGGCTTGAAGCCGACCAGGTTTTAGACCTTGTAAACTATCCCTCAACTACTGCAACTACACTTCCAC
>PUKR01000224.1 GCA_003552365.1 Syntrophomonadaceae bacterium | reverse complement strand
TCCCATTTATGTTAGCGCTTCCTGACTGTTCAATCAGCCCTCATCAATATTCAATTAAAAGGCTTTAGTTTTTACCGCTTAAAAACACCCTGGTTTTGCCCGGATAATTTCCAGCAACAACTGTTATCTTGCAGAAATGCTTTAAATGATATACTATTACAAAAAGAAGATTGCGGTGGTTGTAAGGTAACTAATAAACCCAGGAGCAGCCTGGTTTTTTAGTTTGCATAAAAGTGGTTCTATAAGGTTATAAAATCCACTTCTAGAAACACTATATATCAGGGGAGTGATTTTAATGTTAAAAATAGGAATTAATGGGTTTGGTAGAATTGGCAGGCTAACGATGCGGGCGGCATTGAATAACGACAAGGTTAAAGTCGTGGCGATCAACGACCTTTCCGACAGTGCAGCGCTGGCTCACCTGTTTAAGTATGATTCGGTTTACGGAATTTTGGATGCTGAAGTGGAATCGAACGAGCAGGGTTTTTTAGTCAACGGTGAGCAGGTTAAAGTTTTTTCTGAAAGGGAACCGGCCAAAATCCCCTGGAATGATGCCGGGGTTGATCTGGTTATTGAAGCAACCGGTATTTTCCGCAAACGGGATGATGCTTCAGGGCATTTAAATGCAGGTGCTGAGCGAGTAATCATAAGTGCTCCAGGCGAAGCTGACTTAATGGTGGTTTTGGGAGTAAACGATTACCTGTACGATCCGGACGAGCATTATATTATCTCCAATGCTTCCTGCACCACCAATGCTTTGGCTCCGGTGGCCAAGGTCCTGCATGAAAATTTTGGCCTGAAAAAGGGTTTGATGAATACAACTCATGCTTATACAAATGATCAGCAGCTGCTCGATTTTCCCCATTCGGATCCGCGGAGGGCCAGGGCAGCCGCTTTGTCATTAATTCCGACCACAACCGGTGCTGCTAAAGCTGTAGGGGAAGTAATACCTGAACTAAAGGGCAAGGTAGATGGGTTTGCGATCAGGGTTCCCACCCCGACGGTTTCCCTGGTAGATTTTATTGCTGAGTTGGAGAGAGCGGCCACCCCGGATGAAATCAACACAGCTTTTAAAAAGGAAGCTGCTGCTAACGAGTATATCGATTACAGTAATCTGCCCCTGGTTTCCGTGGATTATAAAGGAAATCCCTATTCATCAGTGGTTGATGGCCAGTCTACCATGGTAGTTGGGGAAAACCTGGTGCGAGTAGTAGCCTGGTACGATAACGAGTGGGCCTACTCCTGCCGGTTGATAGATCTGGCGGCAATCATCGCCGCAAGTTAGTCTGGATTTTGCCTGGCGTGTATGATTTTGGTTTCGTGCCGAGTGGTTTTACACGGATTGGCACGGAGCTTTACCGTTCCATTTTAATATACCGGTGACTCAATGCACATGCAATGATATAATTTTTGTGTCTGCTCAGTCATGCTGCTTTTGGCCTGATGACGGCTCACCTAAGGGTAATGGCAACGACTCAGCTTTATGCTTTTAATCAGGGTACGCTTTAGCATTCACCATCTAAGGCTTTAGGCCCCGGCAGCCTGCCTACATGCAGGCCGGCCGGCTACAGCCTTTGCTTCATCGGCCATTGCAACCGCTTTACCTGCAATGTCTTCAGCCCAAAAGCAGCACGGCCGAGCAGTTACTAATTTTCTATTAATATTTCGAAGAGGTGGTTTGGTGAAAGTTAGTCGCAGCATTGAAGAGATTAATCAAAAAATCAAAAATGGCAGTGCCGTGGTTTTTACTGCGGAAGAAGTGATTGGTTTGGTTGAAGAAAAGGGTGTAAATGAAGCTGCAAAGGAAGTGGATGTTGTAACCACCGGGACTTTTGGCCCCATGTGTTCTTCGGGTGTTTTCTTAAACGTAGGCCATCCCAGGCCGCGAATCAAGCTCAGCGAAGCTTACTTGAATGATGTCCCTGCCTATGCCGGCATCGCGGCTGTCGATCTTTATTTAGGAGCTACCGCTCTCCCTGAAACCGATCCGGCCAACCGGGAGTATCCCGGTGATTTTATTTACGGTGGAGGGCATGTTATAGAAGATTTGGTAGCCGGGAAAGAGGTTCGTTTTGAAGCAAATGCCTACGGAACTGATTGTTATCCCTTGAAAAAAATTGATACCAGTTTTAAGCTGTCCGAGATAAACGAGGCTATTTTGTACAATCCCCGCAATGCTTACCAAAATTACAATGTAGCGGTGAATCTCGGTTCAAAAACGATCTATACTTACATGGGAATCTTGAAGTCAAACCTGGGAAATGCCAATTATAGTTCTGCCGGCCAGCTTAGCCCACTGTTCAACGATCCGCTGCTTAAAACAATCGGAATGGGCACCAGGATATTTTTGGGAGGCGGGATCGGTTATGTGGCCTGGCACGGAACCCAGCATAATCCCTCTGCGGCAAGGGAAGATAACGATACTCCCAGTGCCCCGGGGGCAACCCTGGCCCTGACCGGGGATCTTAAGCAAATGAATGCCCGCTGGTTAAGGGGACTTAGCTTTTTAGGATATGGCGTAACCATGCAGGTAGGTGTTGGAATTCCAATTCCGATAATTAATGAAGAAATAATGAAATATTGTTCGGTGAGAGATGAAGATTTATTTGCCCCGGTGGTCGATTATAGTCGGGGATACCCTTACAAGGAAGGCGAACCACTGGAAACAGTCAGTTATGCCGAGCTGAAAAGCGGCTCCATAAGTGTTCAGGGGCAAAAGGTGCCCACTGCGTCTCTATCCAGCTATGCGGGTGCCAGGGAAATTGCGACAGAGCTTAAAGGGTGGATTAAGTCAGGTAAATTTACCCTGGCTGTTCCGTCTGTGGGGTTACCTTCGATAGAAGCGGGCATAAAATTAAATTCATTGCCCCAGCGAAACCCGGAAAGTGAGGAGGATCGCCTGTGATCAAACAAAAAATTGTTTTACGCTACCCACCTCATGTTGTTGAACAACCAACGATCTACCACCTGATCAAGGATTTTGATTTAATGGTCAACATCCTCAGGGCAGATATCAACCCTAAAAAGGAAGGTCGCTTGATGATGGAGTTGAGCGGAGAAGAAGTTAATTACCAGCAGGCCCTTGAGTGGCTTCGAGAGCAAGGACTGCATGTGATCGGCCTGGAACAGCAGATCATCTGGCGTGAAGATAAATGCACCCACTGTGGTGCCTGTACGGTAATCTGTCCCACCGAAGCCCTGGAATTTAAGCGTCCGGATATGACGGTTAGTTTTAAAGAAGATAAGTGTATTGTTTGTGAGTTATGCCTGCGGGCCTGTCCGGCGAGGGCAATGGAAACCCTGGTCGATAATGCGAATATGGGCAAATGAACAGCAAAAGGGTTTACCGGCAGGATTCAAGCAGTTTAAGGCTATCTTCATTTTCGGTTGGCGTAAAAGAAACTGACCTGTGGATTGCGGTGGAGAGTAAAGCGTACCATGAGCAATTACCTGCCCGGGTAGAGCAATTTGTCTGGAGGCTGCGCATAGAGCTCGAAGATTATTTAAGTAAAAACTCTCACCTTGCTTCTTCGCTGGAACCGGAACTGGTTGATAATGAAGCTCCGCGGATTGCCCAAATTATGGCCCGGCAATCAAATCGGGCCGGTGTCGGTTTTATGGCCTCCGTAGCCGGGGCGTTTGCTGAAGCGGTTGGCCAATATCTGCTTGGCTATACCGGGGAAGCTGTAGTTGAAAACGGCGGGGATATCTTTATTAAAGTCGATCAACCGGTAAAGGTAGGTATTTATGCCGGCAAATCATCACTCAGCGGAAAGCTTGCCCTGCAGGTAGAGCCGGATAAAACCCCGATAGGCATTTGCACTTCTTCCGGAACAGTGGGACCCTCGCTCAGCCTGGGGAAAGCGGATGCTGCGGTGGTTGTATCACCTTCAGCTCCCCTTGCCGATGCTGCCGCCACAGCGATGGGCAATATGATCAATAGTGATCAAGATTTTGGTAAAGCCCTCGACTATGCCCGCAAACTGGAGGGAATTACCGGAGCGCTTTTGGTATACAGGGATAAAGTTGCAGCCTGGGGGGATATAACCCTGCAAAAAGCAGGATCATGTAGCTAAAAAATTAAACGCGATCATAGTTTTCATCTCAGGCAATTTAATCCACAGACTTGTAGTAGCCGAGCTGAGACGATTAAACCAGTAAAGGAGAGGTTAAAAGTGCCGGTACTCCCATTTAAAGATTTTGAACCGCAGTTGGGCGAGGAGGTTTTTGTTGCTCCCTCGGCTTATGTTATTGGCAATGTAGTGGTTGGTTCCCGCTGCGGGATTTGGTTTAGCACGGTCATCCGTGGAGATATGGACGGGATCGTTATTGGCGATGAAACCAATATTCAAGACAATGCCACCGTGCATGTTGATAACGGGGAACCTGCCCGTATTGGCAGCAAAGTAACCGTGGGTCATAATGTGGTATTGCACAGCTGTACCGTGGAAGACGGGGTTCTGGTGGGTATGGGAGCGGTTATCTTAAACAATGCGGTTATTGGGAAAAACAGCCTGGTTGCCGCCGGCAGCTTAATCACCCCGGGCACAAAAATACCGGCCCGGTCACTGGTTATGGGTTCGCCCGGAAAAGTTGTCCGGACTTTCAACGACGAAGAAATTCCGGTTGAAGGTGGCATGTATAAAAAGTACCTGGAACTGGCCGGGCAGTACCGCGGTCAAGTTTAGCTTTCAGCTTGAAGCCTCCTTTAAACTGCGCTATAATATTTACTGCAGCAGGCCGGCATAGCTCAATTGGTAGAGCAGCTGAATCGTAATCAGCATGTTGGGGGTTCGAGTCCTCTTGCCGGCTCCAAAATAATATTCTATGGCCTGGTTATAGCTACCGGGCCTATTTTAATTTTTAATGGAGTGATCGCTATGATATAATTACCAAAAAGGAGATTATTGTTATGCTATCAGAAAAACTGTTGACCAAACTAAATGAACAGATTACCCACGAGTTTTATTCCGCCCACTATTACCTGGCTATGGCGGCCTACTTCAAGAAGCAAGACCTGGATGGCTTCGCCAACTTTTTCATTGTCCAGGCTGAAGAAGAACGTTTTCATGCCATGAAGTTTTTTGATTTTATTATTGACCAGGGTGAAGAAGCGCTCATCACCGGTTTTAAAGATCCCAAGCGTGATTTTGAATCAGCTGAAGAGATCTTTACCCTGGCCCTGGAACATGAGCAGCTGGTAAGCAGCCTGATCAACGACCTTATGGCCATAGCGCAGGAAGATAAGCACTACCCGACTATCAGTTTCCTGCAGTGGTTCATAGACGAACAGGTGGAAGAAGAAGCGACCATGGGCAAGCTTTTAAGCCAGATCAAAAGGGTTGGTGAAAAGGGGCACGGTATCCTGATGTTGGACAGAGAGTTGGCTGCCAGGAGTTTCACCCCGGAAGAGGAATAAGCCAGATGGAACAGGATATAGTTTTAGACTTCTATAAGCGAATTATAAAGCCCTTCACTGTTAAAGACAGGCTGAGGGGCTTTTTAAATTTTTATAGTGTTTGCTCAGCCGTGCTGCTTTTGGCCTGATGACGGCTCACCTAAGGCAAATGGTAACGATTCAGCTTTAGGCTTTCGCTCAGGTTGCCCTCGGCATTCGCCATCCATGGCTCAGGCCTCGGCAGCCTGCCTCCATGCAGGCCGACCGGCTACAGCCTTTGCTTCATCGGCCATTGCAACCGCTTTACCTGCAATGTCTTCAGTCCAAAAGCAGCACGGCTGAGCAGTTACTTTTTATATTTGTTTCCTTTCAATATCCGGGGAACAACATCGGTTAAAATTGATCGAAAGTCCTGCTTGTTCTATAATGTTGCTATAGCCGAGGAGGTATAGACATGAAAATGATGAAAGGTATGCTTATAGCCCTGGCGCCAATAACGGTATTTGCCATTTACTCGTACGGTCTCAATGCTGCACTGCTCGTTATCGTCAGCATTGCAACAGCAGTTGCTTCGGAAGCTATCTACCAGTACGTGACTAAAAAACCACTTAAAATCAAAGATTTAAGCGCCGTGGTAACCGGCTTGCTTCTGGCCCTGACGGTTTCGCCCTCGCTTCCCCTTTATGTGGTGGCTGCCGGTGCGGTATTCGGAATTGTCGTCGGCAAGCAGTTGTTTGGCGGTTATGGTAAAAATATTTTTAACCCGGCCCTGTTCGGGCGGCTTTTTATAATTTACGCTTTCCCCGGAACAATGGCTCCATGGCTGGCTCCCTTTGACGGAACAACTACGGCAACCCCCCTGCAAGTTGCCCGCAGTGAAGGGACTTTGACGCCCTTGCAGGACCTGTTCCTGGGAACCGTCCCGGGTAGCCTGGGTGAAACTTCGGCTCTCCTGATCCTGCTTGGCGGAGCCTGGTTGATTTACAAGCGTTACGCGAACTGGCGTATCCCGGTTGGCTGCCTGGGGGCTGTTATACTGGTTTCCCTGCTGACGGGACAGGATGTATTTTTCCATCTCCTTTCCGGGAGTCTGCTTTTAGGTGCATTCTTCATGGCCACAGACCCGATTACTTCACCAAAAACACAACCAGGTCGTTATATTTTCGGATTCGGGGTGGGCCTGATTATTATGGCGATGCGCCTGTGGGGATGGCTGCCAGAGGGAACGACTTTTGCCATTATCGGTATGAACCTGCTTGTCCCCTTGATCAACCGTTACACCAGGTCCAAACCTAAGCCAAAATCGGCCTGATTAGGTAAAGCTCATGCCGGAAGTCCGGGTAATGTTTAATCCGGGCTTTTTTGTGCCCCGTAGTAAACGGTAGCCGAATAAAAGGATAAATGTGAACAAGTTGCCTTCCACCCTTGAGTCACCTGCTTCACTAAAAACGACTGTAACACAAAGGTAGAATTGGGAACTACGGCCATGCAGAGCCCTCCAAAAAAGACGTATTTTTTTCCTGCTGGTTTTACTGGCAGGTGATTTAATTTTACATAAAGTAATAATTGTTATGATTATAATATTATGATATAATTATGTCTAACAGTTGTTTGGGTATTATCACCCCGGTATTATTCAGGCAGCTGTACTTACTTTAGATGAAAGGAGTGAGCAGCGATTAAAATTGATATTATAAAAAGCCAGGTTTCCTTAGCTCCCGAGACCGACGATGAGAAAGCCAAGCTTACCGCCCTGTGGAAAATCTTAATTGATTGTGTTGGTGACAGCGGGAAGCTGGTTCCGGTAGGAGAGTATATCCCCGAAAAAGGCAACAAAAGCGCTTCTTTTTACATCGAAGGGGTTAATTTAGAGGATAGTTCTTTTGCCGAAGTGAGAGTAGACTGTGACGAAAGTGTTTATTGTAAAACCTGTAATAAGCTGATAAATCTAAAAGCAGGTGAGGTAATCCCTATCTGCTGTGGTAAAATCATGGATGTCGTGGACTAGTTGCGGGTTTCTTCTTAATTTACCTGAGCCCTGTCTAACAAAAAGACAGGGCTTTTTGGTGCATCTTCCTTTTAAACCACACTGTAAATATAATTTATTTTGCTGCTAAGCCGCCAGCTAAAATGCAACATGGTTTAGCAGGCAAATATTTATTGTCAGGGATACAATTTGACTAGCAATAATGGCGCGTAATGATTGCAGGGATGTGGATATTATAAAATCCCAATTAGTTCTGCCATATTTTATCGATTTTTTATGTTCCAATCAGACTTTTTTTAGGTTAATGTGTATTTATGAATAGATAGAATAGATGGTGGTGCAATTGTTGCAAGAGCTGTTGCAGGAGATGGTGGAAACTTATGGAGACCAGGTCTACCGTTTAGCTCTGCGTTATACCGGTAGTCGTGCCCAGGCCGAAGATGTTACCCAGGAAACATTCCTTCGGGCTTTTAAAAACCTTGACCGCTATGATCGCAGCAGGCCGGCAGCTCCCTGGTTGCTTAAAATAGCCACCAATATCTGTCGCAACTGGCACAGGGATAACCGGGAGGTTTTGTTTGACAGCAGCTATGATTACATGAAAACAACTAACCCCGGTCCCGAAGAAATGTACCTGGCCCGTGAAGGAGAAGAAGAACTGTTACAAGCCATAGGAAAACTACCGCAAAAGTACCGGGAGGTATTATTGCTCAAGCATGTTGGTGAGCTTAATTACAAGGAAGTGGCAGAAACCTTAGATCTCGAACTGTCCCTGGTTAAAAACAGGCTTTACCGGGGAAGGTTGATGCTGAGGGATTTACTTGCAAAAGGGAAGGGAGGCTCCTCCAACGGTGAATAACTGCCCGGATAAATTGACTATCCAGGCATACCTGGATGGTGAAGAAGTGCACGAGGGCGCGGAAAAACATATCCAGGCCTGTTCTGCTTGCAGAAAAGCCTGCGGGGAACTGTCTGATATGATTTTTACAGCAGACAGGTTAAAAGTCGATGCCACTTTGCCGGAAGGGTTTCTTGACCGCCTGGTTTCTAAAACCAGTAACAGGCCTGTTCCCGCAGCGCCGGTGGCAGCGATAATATTTTTAATTGCTTGCCTGAGCAGTTATCTCCTGGACCCGGGTTACCTGGAGTGGTGGCTAACTGCAGGAATAACCAGCCAGGTAGGGCTTATTATCGACTTTATAGTGGAGTTAATTTATGTTATTCAAACCCTGGGTTATCCCTGGCTTATTATGATTACCCTGGCACTTATTGCTATAGAAGTTTTCATTATATATAAAATTAAAATTGTGGAGGGTTAAAGGTATGATGATCAAAAATAAGTTTAAAGCAGCGCTGTTTATCTTTATCGCAGCAGGCCTGGTATTCGGCATGTTGCCTGCAAAAACTGCAATGGCGGAAACCCTTGAAATCATTGATGAGGATATCAACAAGGCTGCCGGTGATCTAGAAATACCTGCCGGGACAGCGGTAAACGGTAACGTTACCCTTAACCTGGGCAAGCTCACGGTTTATGGCACGGTAAATGGTAATGTTGATAATAACCTGGGTGAAGTTAAGGTTATCGGGGATGTTAACGGTGATTTAGAAGCCAACCTCGGGCAGGTGGTTATAGACGGCAATGTTAGCGGTGATGTCAAGGCCCGGATGGGAGAAGTGATCATCAATGGTGCCGTGGGCGGCAATTTAGATACCGGCATCGGTGCAAGCAGGGTGGATGGTTTAATCCGGGGAAATATTGATTCCGGCCTGGGTGACTTAAATATTAACGGCGAGGTCGACGGGGATGTTAGCAGCAAAGGCGGTAATATCTTCATCAATGGCACCGTATCAGGCGATGTCTACCTGGAAAGAGGGATTGTTGAACTGGGCCCGGAAGCTAATGTAAGCGGTGAGGTTACCGTGGGGAAGGGAATGGTTAAGAAAGATGATGCAGCTATTGCCGGTTCAATAGAAATCGGTGAAGAATTAAGTGCTTCCGAACTTCGCGAAAATGCCAGGGAAAATGGTTACCGTTTTCACGGGATAGACAGAAACCTGGGAGAAAGAATAGCCGGCCGGGTAATAAGCACTATCAATGAAGTTTTTGGTCGTTTCGGTATATTTATCCCCGGAATTGCAGGCAGGCCTGAAGTATCGGTTTCACCATTTGTCGCATTTTATGGGAATGTCGCCCGGGGAATATTGAACATGCTCATTCTTTTTGCCTTTGCTGTGTTAACTTATGCCCTGTTCCCGAAGCAGGTCAAAGCAACCGGTGATGCCGTATCAGATAAAACAGGACCGGTTATCGGATGGGGTATTTTAGCTGCCGTGCTGGCAGTTCCCCTGATGATCTTGCTTGCTATAACCATTATCGGGATACCTTTGATCCTGGTGGAAATTATTGTTCTGGCAGCAGCGGCTTTACTGGGTTATACCGGCATAACCGATTTGATCGGCAGAAGGATAATCAAAGGAACTTCCGCATCAACCTCGGGATCAATCGGGACTATTGCCCTGGGTGTCCT
>PUKR01000138.1 GCA_003552365.1 Syntrophomonadaceae bacterium | reverse complement strand
GTCCCGTAACTTTCTCGATCATTTTTAAGACTTCGCCTGTTTCGCTGGCTTTAGATATTGTTTTTTCTGATGCTGAGCTTAGTTCTTCCGATATTGCCAGTAGTTCTTCAGAATTTGCGGCCAAGTTGTGAGAGCTTTCTCCTACAATATCAACTGCTTTTTTTAATTCATCTACTGCGTTCATTAGTTTTTGATATTTTTCAAGAGATTTGCTTAACGCTATTCCGGCTATTACATTTCCATTGCGATCATATATAGGTAAGCCCTGGCTAAAGTACGGGAAACCAAAAGTTTCACTACCTGCTTTTCTGCTTATCTGTTCCCCTGTTTGTGCTGTTTCAACTACTACCGATTTTTCGGGACAGAGATCGCCTTCCCTGATGCCGTGGTCGATTGTATCTCCCGGCTGATAAAACAAGGTTTTACGCGTATCCCTTTCCACAATGGCTATGCTTATATCATCGGTTAACAGCTTTTTAAACAAAGGGGCGCACAGCTTAAAGCTTTCGACCACCTCTTGCTTCTCATCCCTGATTTCTTTGTGGTCATCCATATTTATTCACACCTTTAAGTAGTTTATCCACGGCCAATTATATAACGCCTGGGATCTACTTCGTTCCTAAGTATTTCCAGTTCCACATCTGATGGTGGGGCACTTTCTAACACTTCATCAGCCCACAAAAGTTCAAAACCGGTATTTTCAATAATTTGCTCGCGGGTTACTCCCGGATGGATTAACTCCACCTGCATCCGGCAAGTTTCCTCGTCAAAACCTAAAACTGCTAAGTCAGTAATAATTTTGTAAGGTCCGCATCCCGGTGGAAGCCCTGCTTTTTCCCGGGCTCCTTTACCGGTTAAATACCCGGGCGAGGTGATAAAGTTTATATCGTTGGTAAAGCGGTTTTTATCCTGGGGAGTAATCATCATGGTCCGCCAGCAAAGTGAAGCGAGATCGTTAGCTCCCCCGCTTCCCGGGAATCGCACTTTGGGAGTTTCATAGTCGCCGATATGGGTTGAGTTAATGTTGCCGTACATATCTATTTGTGCTCCACCCAGAAAGGTATAGTCGACCATACCACGCTGACAGGTTTCCATAATTTCCGGCATGCTGGTTGAAACCAGTCCCTTGTAATAGGTTCGTGAATCGCCGACTGATATAGGCATTGAAGGCAGCAGAGGGCCTACCCCGCCGGCCTCAAACATGATCATCAGTTTGGGCGCCCTGGTCTTTTGTGCCAGCATAGCTGCGGCGCATGGCGCTCCTGTGCCAACAACTACGGTGCCGTCATCTTCCAAATACCTTGAAGCCAGGCAAATCATTAACTCCATACCATTATAGCTGCTCATGTAATTGCACTCCTTTACTCTATAAATTTGGGATAGTTACCTGCGGTCAGTAAGGTTTTCCTGGGTGCGCAGCTGGTTCATGCGCTCCATTCCGCCATTTGCTTCCAGGTAATCCCAGTGGTTTTCACAGTTGTAAATGTTCTTATCAAGGAATTTCTTAAGTTCTTCTTCGTCCTTTTCCGCTTTGAGCCATTCCATCAAGTGATCTTCATCGGTAAAATATTCATAAGCCATATTTGATGGATAAGCGCCGTACGGCACCTCAATCACTGCGTCGACAAGGTAATATGGAATTACCGTGCTGTGAGGTGCCCGGCGGATATCTTCGTTATGAATTATTTGTTCAGTTGTAATGATTAGCCTTTTAGCGGCCCTGGCCAGGTCCAGGTCGGAAACCGCTATCCCCTGGATTTGACAGTTCCCATAAATATCGCTTCGATGCACATGGATTGCTGCTACATCGGGATACAGTGCCGGGACAGCCGCGTATTTTTTGCCGGTAAAAGGACAGGGCATTTCTACAGATGCGCTGTATTCAATGGTATCTGTCCCCAGGGTTGAGCGGGCCGGTAAAAATGATAAACCCATGGCTGCAGCTTTATATCTCCAGGCCAGGGTGGCGTTGCTCCACTCTGTGGCTTCAATTGCACCGGATTCAAATCCTTTGCGGGAAATTTTTGAAAGCCCGCGGGCTTCTAATCCTACGATATAGGCTGCATCACAGCGATCCAGGCAGTTGCCGGCAATAAGAATCTGCATGTCGTGTGTCGAAGTGTGGCCTGAAAATCCAAGGTTTTTTTTCTTTTGCCTGACCATTTCGTGAAGGACGGCTGCCGGGATCCGGTTACTGCCAAAACCCCCCGCCGCAAAGTAGTCCCCGTCATGGATATACTTTGATACTGCTTCCTTTACCGTGGTGGTTTTGTCTACCATACGCCTGGATTTAGCATGAAAAAATTCTCTTGCTTCATCGGCATCAGGGTTGGTAAACAAGCGTCTTTTACCGACTTTTTTATAGGTTACGTCCTGATCGCCGGTTACATGGAAGTCAACTTTTTTGTTGGCCATGTTGCTTTTACACCTCCAAAATATATTTATGCTTTTACTTTATTATATTCTCTCACCTTGGTGATAAAGTCTTTAATTGCTTCTTCCATTTCAAAATCGGCTTTCCAGCCCCAATCTTTTTTTGCTTCAGAATCATCAAGCTCGTTGGGCCAGCTGTCCACAATTTTTACCATTGCTTCTTCCGGTTTAAAGTTGATTTTTGCGTCAGGCAGATTTTTCTTGATTTCTTCTACCATCTCGCCGGCAGTAGGCGAAAAGCCCTGGATATTATACATCCGGCAGTTTAGTTTTTCTTCCGGGGCCTCAGAAAGCATGGTCAGAGCTTTGATTGAATCATCTACGTAAAGGAGAGGCATGCAGTTTCTGGGTTCAACGAATACGTTGTATTCCTCGCCCAGGGCCGGTTTTTCGACAATTAGGGTTGAGTAAGCGGATACTCCTCCCGGTCCTCTGCCCGGCCCAATAACCGAGGGAAACCTGACGCCCCGGAAATCGATATTAAACTTACGCCAGTAGTATTCCCCGAGCCTTTCAGAAGAAACCTTCGTTACACCGTACATGGTGTGGGGCAGTTGAGGGGCGAAGTTGCTAACCGGATCGGTGATGTGATCGCCAAAAGAAGCGATTGTGCTGACGAATATCACCTGTTTTATATCAAACAGCCTGGCCGCTTCCAGGATGTACCAGGTGCCAAGCAGGTTAACCTGGAAAGCCTTGATCGGATCTCCTTCTGCCTTGTGGGAAAGAAATGCTCCGGAATGGTATACTTTTGAAATATCGTATTTTTTAATGGTGTCAAAAATATCAGTCCAGCTGCTTAAATCACCCCTTACCTTTTCTACCTTGTCTTCAATATCTTCTACGTAAGGCAGTAAATTGGGGTTGGAAGAGTACATCATTACCACTTTTTCACCTTTACTGACCAGTTCTTTGGCCAGGTAATTGCCCAGGAAACCCGAGCCCCCGGTAATTAGTGTTGCGCTCATTGCTTATTCCTCCTTCATATGTATCGAATTTAACTGCATTTATACTTCTAATAGATCAATCCAAATGCCCTGGGCAGGAACATGATAATATCCGGGAAAATACCAAGCAGTACCAGGACAAAAAGCACGATGGAAACAAAAGGCACAATGCCACGGTAAATGTCCCAGGTTTTGACTTCCGGCGGGGCGATGCCCTTGACGTAAAATATTGCGTAGGCAAATGGCGGAGTCATGAAAGAAGTCTGCATCAGCACGATATTCATCATGGCGAACCAAATTGGTGGAAAGCCCAGTTCGGCGGCAATTGGGGTAAACAAGGGAACAGCAATCATGACCCCTCCGATCCAGTCAATAAACATACCCATAATGAAAATTACGACCCACATCACCAGAAGGATACCCCAGTCGGGGAAAGGCAGTCCGGTAACCAGTTCTGTTACTACCCGGCCCCCGCCAAGGCGCATGAAAACTCCGGTGAAAAAGCCGGCACCGATCAGGACCATGTAAATCATACAGCTTGTCTTAACGGTTCGGAAAGCAGCTTCTTTTAAATTATGCAGATTAAACCTTTTATAAAAAGCAGCCAGGATAACCGCAAATAAAGCGCCGACGGCCGCTGCTTCGGTTGGGTGTGCCATTCCGGTGATGATTGAACCCAGCACTGCGACGATTAACGCCACTACCGGTAAAACCGAAGTCAAGAATAGTGTAACCTTGTTTGCAAATGTATACTGGCTGACTTCCGACGGGTCCAACCCGGGCCCATCAGCAGGACGCAGCTTGCATCTTATCCCGATATAGATCATGTAGATGGCTGAGAGAATTAAACCCGGAACAATAGCAGCTGAAAACAAAGCGCCTACCGATAAGCCTGCGGTAGGTCCATAAACCAGGATTAGAATACTTGGCGGAATTAATATGCCGAGAGTTCCACCGGCACAGATAGAGCCGGTTGCAATACCGTAATCGTACTTATATTTAACCATAGAAGGCAGGGCTAAAATGCCCATGGTCACAATTGCTGCCCCTACAACCCCGGTTGCAGCGGCAAAAACTGTGCTGGTTAAAACGGCGGTAATCGCCAAACCTCCGCCCATACGGCCCATGATTACTCTTAGGGCTTCATAAAGACGGTGCGATATACCGGATTGTTCGATGATGATCCCCATGAAAACAAAGAGGGGTATGGCGATAAGGATGTAATCCTGGTATACACTGATCAATCTTAAGAAGAAAATATCGATGGCTGAAGTGCCCAGGAAAGCCAGTCCAAAAATTGTGGCTACTCCGCCCAGGACGAAACCGATCGGGTGACCTAAAACGATAAAAAAGATCAGGGTCACCAGCATTAATAGAATTACTGTTTCAACGGGCATATATGCTTAACCTCCTTGTGTCGGGCTTGCCTGAATCTGTTTCTAAAATTTTTAAGCATCGGCAGTCACATCTTCCAGCATTTTTTCTTTTTCGGCGATCTCTTGCTGAATTTTCTCTTCTTCACCGGGGGCTATATAATCATCTCTTCCCGTTTTAGCCATGTAGATATACTTGAGCAATTCAGCGATTCCCTGGAGAAAGAGCAGTAGTGAGCCTATCCAGATCCAGGTGTTAAAAGGATAGATAGGGGGTCTCCAGGTGCCAACCCTTGCGACTGACAGGTTAATCCAGGAATCTACAACATAGAAGGCAAAGAAATAAGTAATTAACCCCCACAGGGGGAAGAACAGGATTACGTAAAATACTGCCTGTATAATAGCTCTCTGCTTTATGCTTAATCTTTCTATTATGATATCGATGTTGACATGGCCGCCTTCCTTCAAGGTATAAGCCATGCCAATTGCTAAAAATATGCTGCAAAGCATATAGGTAACGTCATAACTCCAAAGGGTTGGGCTGCGGAAGCCGTACCTCATAATTACTTCATAAACCAGGGTTAAAATCAAAACCGGAACCAACCATTTTACCAGTGATATAGCCCATCTATTAATGTTTTCTATAACCCTGATCGTATTATGAAGGGTGCTCATCAAATCACCTCTTCCTCATGATAGTTAATAAACAGGGAAGAGCCCCCGGCCACCGCTTTGCTTGCAGCTGCCGGGTGGCTCTTCCGGTCCTATAAGTCTTGATTATTCTCTATGCAGCCTTGCATCGTCAGGAAGCTGGAATTGTTCGGGAATTTGACGGTGCGGGTTCATAAACTCGTCGTATTCGATGAATTCCAGGAAAAACTGCCTTGCATCATTCCAGATTTCTTCTGAAACAGGATCACCGGCAACTTCCTGGTCAATGAATTCCCAGGCATGCTCGCGGAATTCAAGCTGGGCTTCATCGCTGACATAAATAGCCTCGTTGCCGTGTACATCCTGCCATTCCTGGAGCACTTTATAACCTTCAATTACGTCAATTGCCCAGGCTTCATTGGTTACCTTGTAGGTAGCAGCTTCAATAATTGCCTGCAGGTCGGGCGGCAGGCTATCCCAAACATCCTTGTTTAGTACCAGTTCAAACAAGCAGGTGGGCTGGTGGATCCCGGGGCCGGTGAAGTAATCGGTTACTTCGTGGAAGCCTAAGGTATGGTTAACGATGGGCGAGCTGAATTCTCCGGAATCAATTTCCCCGGTTTCCAGGGCCGGGTAAACGTCGCCACCGGGCATAACCGCTACCGCTACGCCGATGTCGTCAAGGATTTGGGCCATCCAGCCGGGCACCCTGTGAGTAACACCAATCCAGTCTTCCAGTTCCGCCAGTGGAACGTTGGAGTGTGCGCCAATCTCGGGGTGGGTTGCTCCGCAAAGGAATGCTTTGACGTTATAGCCCATTTCCTCCTGGTATACCTGGTTCTGGTAGTCTAAGCCGCGGTCATACATCCACAAAATATGGGCATGAGTTTCAAATGCCATGGGAATGGAAGCAAAAAAGTTTTGTGATGGGTGGTCGCCTTCCCAGTAACCGGACCAGGCATGGTAACCGTCAATAGTGCCGGCCTGGGTAGCATCCAGCACCTCCATAGCTCCGACAATTGCTCCCGCGGGATGGACTTCAATGGTCAGCCTGCCACCGCTCATCTCTTCTGCGTACTCGGCCCACATTTCCGCCATCTCGTGCAGCAGAATCCCACTGGGCCAGGTAGTGGCAATTTCCAAGTGATATTCTTCTTCATATACCGCATCATTGCCGTTATCATTTTCTACTACATCATCTTCAACTTCACATCCGACAAACATTGAAACCGAAAAAACTGCCAGAACAACAACTGCAAACAAAACAAGCCAATTTTTCTTACTCAAGGTTTAATTCCCCCTTAAAAAATTTAGTGTTAAATGAGATTATTACGGCCGTTTCTTGCTCGATACCCCCTTTCAACAATAGAATAATTTTAGCATAGCCACAGACTATATAAAGCAAAAGTTGTGCCAGGTACAAAAGGGCACTTTTATATACAAAGTTCGGGAATGATTAAGGAGTAATTATGAGGAATGCAGGGTAGCTTGATAACAAGAAGGCTTATTTTATTTGGGCCGATGCTTGCATAAAAAAAGCCCGGCCTCCTTGTTGCGCTAATGCAACGAATTTAGGGGTAAGGCTTTTTTCTTAGTACTACGAACGAACCGGGCAGGTATGTAGCATATAAGCGACACGTTGCATGTTTGCTACACGGTAAGGCTGGTTTAGTTATAATGGAAGCCTGCAAAACCCTCAGGCTTGGATCCCGTATTTCTGCATCTTTCGGTATAAAGTAGCCCTGTGTATGTTTAGCAGCCTTGCTGCTTCGCGCTTGTTGTTGCCTGATATTTTAAGGGCTTTCGAGATTACTTTTTTCTCGGCGGTTTCCAATTCCTTGGTCAACAAAGAGTAAACGACCTGCTCTTTTTTATGTTCTTCCTGGCTGATACTGTACTCTTGCAGGTAAAGGGGCAGATCTTTTAATTCGATTTCCGGCCCTTCCATCACGTTAACAGCTCTTTCCAAAACATTTCGCAGTTCACGTACATTGCCGGGCCAGGGGTAGTTCATAAATAGTTCTTTTACATGGCCGGAAATAGACTTGATATCGGTTCCTAGTTCTTCGTTAAGTTGGTTCAGAATATAGGAAGAAATCTCCAAAATGTCATCGCGCATTTCCCTTAAAGGGGGGAGCCTCAAAGTAACTACATTAAGACGATAAAAAAGGTCGTACCTAAATTCTCCCTGTTCGAGCATGGTTTCCAAGTCTCGGTTGGTAGAAGCTATAACCCTGGTATTGATGCTCCTGATCTCTGTGCTTCCCACCCTGTCCACTTCTTTTTCCTGGAGCACTCTTAATAGCTTTACCTGCATTTCCTGGGGCATGTCCCCGATTTCATCGAGAAAAATTGTGCCTCCTTCGGCCAGTTCAAATTTTCCCGGTTTTCCCTTCTTTTTTGCCCCGGTAAAAGAACCCTCTTCGTATCCGAACAGTTCCGCTTCCAGCAGTTCTTTTGGTATGGCGGCACAGTTAACCCGCACAAAAGGGCTATCGCTGCGGGGTCCGGCTTCATGGATGGCGTGTGCTATAAGTTCTTTACCCGTGCCGCTCTCACCCCTGATTAAAACAGTGGAAGGGTACTGGGCAACTTTATTGATCATTGATTTAAGTTTTTTTATTTCAGAACTGTTACCGATGATGTGGTTAATATTGTACCTTGATTTTTGCCATTTTTTATATTCTTGCTGGTAATACTCCAGCTTTTTTTCTACAACATTAAGCTTTGAAGCAAGCCTGGCCAGCTCTGATACATCCTGAAACATCACCTGGCCGACTGCGCCAACTACTTTACCGTCAGACTTAATCGGGATACGCATCACGATGACATCTTTTCCGTTTATCTTTTGGACATCCCCTATTTCAGCTTTTCCGGTTTCTAAAACTTTGTGCATCCTGGTATTTTTGATTACCTCGGTTACATGCTTGCCGATAACATGGTTTTTATCAACCTTTAAAAAGCCGCAATAACTATCGGTTATCTTGGTAATATAACCGTTTTCGTCTACCATAATAATTCCTTCGGATAAATGCTCCAGGCTTGTTTCCAGTTTATCAAGGAAGTCTTTAGTAATAGTTAGTTCCTCGATCGCCTCTCTTAGTTCGGTAATGTCTTGAAAAACAGCTACCGCGCCCACTATCTCTCCATTTTTTTTAAGCGGGGTCCGGTTGGAAATAATTACCCGGTTTTCCAATTCTACTTGCCGGTTTAAGCGGGGCATGCCGTCTTTAACCACCTGGTCCATCTCAGTCCTGGGCACAATTTCCTTTATTTTTTTATTAATGGTATCTTCACGAGATATGCCCAGCAACCTGCAGGCAGCATCGTTACAATAAGTAATCTGGGTTTCTTTATCAATTACAATTACCCCGTTGTGGGCATTATTCAATGCTTCTTCCAAAAGATAGCGTTCCATGGGATTTTCCCCCCGGATTAAGCAAGTTTAGCACTCTCTAAGAATTCATCATTTATTTAACAAGGGATCGCTGGTTATGTAGCCTTTATCTGTTAGAGCGTGTTATTGATGGTATTATTATAAACATTATGAGAAGAAAATGCAATTAAGCTGGAAATATTAAGGGGTTTAGCTTTTTTCATAAGAATCGTGTAAACTAAGTGTATAACAAACTAAGAATAACTGCTCAATCTTGTTGTTTTTGGGCTGAAGACATTGCGTTACCAGGCCAAAAGCAGCACGGCTGAGCAGACACAACTAACTTAATGAATGTGTTAATATCATTTAAGCAAACAGGAGGTTAATTATGGTCACATTAATTGCGAAGCTGAAAGCTAAACAGGGTAAGGGTAATGAACTTGTGGATTTATGCCTTGAAATGGCCCGGGAAGTAAGGGAAAAAGAAGCGGGTTGTTTAAAGTATGATCCCTATGTCTCCCCGGAAAACCCGGATGAAGTGGTTTTCATCGAAAAGTATAATGGCAGGGAAGACCTGGAAGAACACCGTAAGACTCCTCATTATCAAAGCATTGTCAAGGGAAAAATAGGAGCGATCCTGGCTGAAAAACCGGAGCTGGAGTTATTTGAAAGCTAGTTAAATAAAAAGTTTATGTTACTTCTCAGCCATGCTGAGCAGACACAAGTTTATTAAGCACTTTTATCAACAGGGGCCCGGAGGTTCCGGGCCTCTTTTAATTACCAGGTAGAGGCCGGTTAAAATTGCTGCCCCGCCAAGAACCTGTAATGAAGAAGGCACTTCACTAAAAAAAATTATTGCCAATATGGTGGCGCCCAGGGGTTCGCCTAGATAAAGCAGGGATATTAAAGAGGCACGGACCCTCTTTAAAGCCCAGTTAAATACAGTATGGCCGAAAAATGTTGGAATAATGGCCAGCGCACCAAAAATAATGTATTCCCTGGCAGGGTAGTGAAAAAGTTCTACCCGGGCAGGTATGGCAATGATGAGTAGAAAAATAGATGCGGCAGCATAAGTTCCCCCTGCGTATATGGTGGTTGACAGGCTCTGGCGCAGGTGGCGGCCGACCAGCAGGTAACCCGACATCATAACAGCCCCACCAAGGGCCATTAAGATCCCCCTTATTTCTGTGGAAGTGTAAAGCATAACCCCGGTAATACTTTCGAAAGCTATAGCAGCAGTTCCGGTCAGCACTAATAATAGTGACGGTATAAACCGGGGAGGGATATTGTCGCCTAATAATAATCGACCCGCGGCGGTAACAAAAATAGGGTGCAAAGATACCAGGATAACCGCCACGGCTACAGGACTGTAGTTTAAAGAGCCAATCCACAAATAAAAATGGCCGGCTAGAAAAAAACCACTGAGAGTTATTTTCCACAAATCAGGGGTGCCGATGAAGCGGAGTTCTTTCCACTGACCGACCAGGAAACCCGGCAAAAGAATGAACAAAGTAAATAGAAGGCGATAAAAAGCGATAACCAGCGCCGGAGCTTCAGATAACCGGATAAAAATGGCAGCAAATGATACAGCCAGTACCGCTGTGACCAAGGCGCTGTTCTCCAAAAACCTCATTTTACCGCTTGTTTCAAGGGGGTTTGACGACAATTTCTAGCTGCCTTCCATAAATAATTATCCTACTGCAGCATGGTTTTAATCTACTGCAGTAGGATATTTTTAGAACATTTTATTGGTTTAATGGCCGAAATATGGGGCTATCCGTTAAATTTAAAGATCTTCGAGCTTTTCTATCTCGCTTTCATCTTTTAGATCTTCGATCATTTCCATGAAGATCCTTTGTTCTTTTTCCTGCCTATCTCTTGTTAACTGGTCTTCTCGCATTTCATCTTCAATCATAGGCCTGGCTTCTTCGTAATCTTCTGCTTCAAGGATATGTCCGTACT
>PUKR01000027.1 GCA_003552365.1 Syntrophomonadaceae bacterium | reverse complement strand
TGTTGTAAAGCTTGCCTGCTACGTTTTCAACGAAACTGCCGGCAAAAACAAAGGAGTTGATTTCCCGGGCCTTCTCCGCAACGGCATTAACGGTAAGTCCATCCAGGGTTTCGCTTTCCTCCCGGTAAAGATCAAAATTAAAATACCCGGTGTTCCAGATTTCAGGAAGAAGGATCAGGTCGGCGTCTTTTGACAGCTCCATTTGATTAAGGGCATATTCAATCCGGTCCTGTTTGGTCTGCTGGTCGTTGATTTCCATCTGCAGGGAAGCTACTTTAAGCATACGGTTTCTCCTTTCCAACATGTTAATGTTAACAGACTCTAACTAAAGTCTCCCAGGTATAAAGGTTTGGGACCTTTCATGTAAATAGCTTCTTCACTGCACAGGGCGGCGCACAGTCCGCAGCCGTCACATTTTTCCGGATCGATGTAGCCCTTCTTCTTCCCGTTTCTCTCTACATAGGTGACAGCATCATAAAAACACCACTTATCACACAGTTTACAGCCGCTGCATTTTTCTTCATCTACGTAAGATAGGGCCCGGGTTTCACGGTCCACCACGTCCCAGGTGCTGACCTGCGGGAGGGTAATTCCTTTTAATTCCTCAATAGATTTATAGCCCTTCTCTTCCAGGTACCCTTCAATTCCTTTTAGAAAATCTTTAATATGACCAAGCTGTTTGCGGCCGTACATCAGGGCGGTGCAAAGTTGGACCGTGGAAGCGCCGGCCATGATTGCTTTAACAGCATCCTGCCAGGTGTTAAGCCCGTTGGTGGCAGAAATCGGAATCCCCACTTCTTTAGAGATTTTAACCAGCCACTTAAGGGTAATCGGCCTCATCCAGGGCCCGCCAACTCCGGCAAAAGTACCATGCAAGAGTGGACGCCCGGTATCCAGGTCAAGATCGAGGGCCGGGAAACGGTTAATGGCTGTAACCCCTGCCGCTCCTGCTTCCTTGACCTTTAGAGCCACTTCAACAGGGCTTACTGCTTCTGCCGTCAATTTGCCCAGAACCGGAATCTTGACTGCGGAGGTTACCGCTTCCATAACCGCCGCCGCTCCATCCGGGTCGCTGCCCAGTTCCTGGCCGCTTTTGTATCCCAGGTCCCGGGGATGAGGGCATCCAAAATTCAGTTCGAGCATATCTGCTCCAACCGCTTCCATTTCCCTGGCCATTTCGGACCAGTTTTCCATACTGTCTCCTGATATACTGACTATGTAAACCACTTTTCCTTCTTCACAGTAACGCTGTGCCGTTTTTAGTTCGTCCAGCCATTCCTCGTGATCATAAGTAGCCAGGAACTCACATGAATAATTGGAGTAAACATGGGGCCAGCCTTTTTTATGTAAAACAGTGAAACGGGGTGAAACATACCTTTTTAGCAGGGGCTCCGGACTGATGGTCTTGGTTACCACCCCTCCTGCTCCGGCTTCTACACAGCGCCTGATATAATCAGCGTTTTTAGTCGGGGTTGCCGAGGCCACCACCAGGGGATTTTTAAAATTATGGCCGCACATCTCTATGCTTAAATCCGGTTTCATTATTCACTCACCTTTCTTCAATAATGATTTTATCGGTTTGATATGCTTTAACAGCTTGAGGGCCATGCCCGGACGGTTGGGACATCATTATGCAGATGCAAGGCCTTCCAGAATTTTTTCCGGAGTGATAGGCAGGTTTTTAACCCGCACCCCCACTGCATCAAAAACAGCATTGGCGATTGCCGCCGGAACCGGATTAAGGGAGGGTTCGCCGATACCTTTCGCTCCAAAAGGCCCATTGGGATCTCCTGATTCCAGGAAATAGGAATAGATTCGACCTCTGGGAGTATCCATAGCCGTAGGCAGGCAGTAATCATGAAAATTCGGGTTCAGAAGTTTACCTTCTTTAACCACCATGTCTTCCCCCAACGCCCAACCGGCTCCCATCATAACGCCGCCCTCGACCTGGCCTTCCAGGGTTTGTTTGTTGATCACCCTGCCCACATCATGAACGGCCCAGTAATTGAGCAGCCTGGCCCTACCGGTTTCGGTATCAACTTCCACCTCGGCAATATGGCATCCAAAAGGATAAGCGGGAGAAACATTGCCGTATTTATTCTCATCAGGAAGGACTGTTTCGGGGACAAAAACACCGTGTCCGACCAGGGAAGTGCCTCCAAGAGTGTAGCTAATGGTCTGTATCGCTTTGGCAACGGTTATTGGGTCTTCTTGATCATCAAAATAAATCTGTCCCTCGTTGATAGTTATTTGTTCAATCTTCTTCTCATAAACCCGGGCTAAATGCTCCAGAAGCTGCTTTTTTAAGTTCACAGCCGCTTCATAAACCGCCCGTCCCCCGATAGTGGTCCCACGGGTAGCAAAGCTTCCCAGGCCGAAGGGACTGATATCGGTATCCACAGCGGCGGTCCGCACATTCTTAACATCCAGCCCGACCGCCTCTGCGGCAATCAGCGCAAATGCCGTATTCATACCCTGTCCAATATCCGCTTCGCCGGTAAAGACAATCGCTTTCCCTTCGGGAGTAAGGCGGACCAGAGCAGAAGAGCCGTCAAATGGCTTGAAAAAGGGACGGTTTCCGGAAACATGGTTGCAGATTGCCACCCCTATCCCTTTCTTAACAGGGCTTTTTTCAGCAGGCTCTTTCTTTTTGTCATACCAATTCGATTCCTCTACCGCTTTATCCAGGCATTCTTTCAGGGCGCAGCTTTTTATTTCCCAGCCGTGAATAGAAGTAAAACCGGGGGTAACCCCGTTTTGCTGCCGAATCTTGATCGGGTCCAGGTTATACTGGTGGCAGATTGTATCCAGGGCGGATTCCATGGCAAAATGCATCTGGGCATTGCCAAAGCCTCGAAAACAGGAGGTCGGGATTGTGTTTGTATAAACCGTGTAGCCGGTGCTGCGCACGTTCTTAAACTTATAAAGTGAATCGATCCTATAACAAGCCGTAGAGGTGATCGCCGGCGCATAAACAGTTCTGGCCCCGTTTCCGGCAATGATCCTGGTATCCTTGGCCAGTAAAGTCCCATCTTTAGCAAGGCCCAGTTTAATCCAGATCTTCATAGGAACACGAGGGTTTCCGGCCCTAAAATCTTCTTCCCTGTTGTTAACCATCCTTACCGGAGAGCCGGTCCGCCTGGCCAATACGGCTGCCAGGATATGGGCTTTATATTCAAATTTTGCACCAAACCCGCCTCCTACATGAGGTTTGATAATGCGAAGATCTTCTGCGCATATTTCCAGTGCTTCAGCATAACGGAGCCGGGACATCGAGGGAATCTGGGTGGAAAGCCACATAGTCAACCGCTCGTAATCTCCCGGGGCAGCCACCGCTGCCATAGTTTCCATATAGGCCTGGTAAACCTGGTTGGTTTGATAAGTTTCTTCAAAGACTATTTCTGATCCGGCCAGTGCTTTATCAACATCACCCTTATGAACATAAAAAGTGGTGGCAATATTATTTTCTTTTTCTTCATAAAGGAGCGGAGCTTCTTCGGCCATGGCCAGTTCCGGATCAAAAACAGCGGGCAACACTTCATACTCGACCTCGATTAAAGATAAAGCTTCCGCTGCTGACTCTTCCGAAGTAGCTGCTACCGCAGCTACTTCATCGCCGTGAAAACGCACCTTGTCGTCAGGTAAAATTACCCAGTCAGGGACCATGGGCCCAAATTTATGCTGGGAAACTTTTTTCCCTGTTATAATATCCCTTACACCGGAAATCCGTTCTGCTTTGCTGATATCGACCTTTTTCAGGCGGGCGTGGGGGTAAGGGCTTCTTAGTATCCTGCCATGCAACATCCCCTCTACCTTGAGATCAGGAACATAGCGGGCTCGTCCGGTCACTTTTTCCAAACCATCGAGGATGGGAGTTTCCTTGCCAAGATTAGAAAATTTCATTTTCTCACCCTTCCCTTTATTCAATGCCTTTTCTTTCCCGAGCATAGGTATAAATAGCATCCACAATCTTCTGATAGCCTGTACAACGGCATATATTGCCACTTATCCCTTCTTTTATCAGTTCGCGGCTGATCTCTTTGCCTTCGTTTTGGTCCAACAATGCTTTGGCGGAAAGAAGCATCCCCGGAGTACAGTAACCGCACTGGATCGCCCCTTTTTCCAGGAATGTCTTTTGTAAGGGGTGCAGTTCATTTTCCATACCACCGCTCAAGCCTTCCACGGTGAGGATCTCTGCCCCATCCGCCCGGGCAGCAGGAATGATACAGGAATTAACGGCCTGGCCGTTCATGATAATGGTGCAGGCACCGCATTCACCGCCTCCGCATCCTTCCTTGGTACCGATCAGGCCGAGGCGGTTTCGGATCAGGTCCAGAAGCCGCTCGTTTGCACTAATTGTTAGGTTGTATTCTTTGGCATTAAGCTTAAAGCTTATGGCCATCTGCCCGGCCTGTGCATTATTGCTCCCGCTCATCCGAATCAACTCCTTTTCCTTCCAGTGCGCTTTCAAGACTGCGCTTGAGTATTACACCGATCATTTGTTTCTTAAAATCAGCACTGCCCCTAAAGCTGTCCCTGGGAGTGACTTCATCTGAAATCGACCGGCCGGCTTTTTCTATAACAGCTTTGTCCAGCAAAACACCCTTCAATAAAGCTTCGGTTTCACGGGCTCGGAAAGGAACGGTAGACATAGGTCCGACAGCTATGCGAATATCTTTCAATATATGATCGTCTTCTTCCAGGCAAAGCCACAGGCCAAGATTGACTATCGGCAGGGCCAGTGATTCCCGCCGGGCTAACCGGGCAAAGCAGGATCTCTCCCCGGGACCCGGGATGGAGTATGAAAAGGCCGTTACCAGTTCTTTTGAAGGATCTATACAGCTTTTTCCCGGCCCCAGAAAAGTATCAATCACCGGTTTTTCAAATTCCCCATCACCTGAAAGAATATGGATACGGGCATCGAGGGCCGTCAGAGCAATAGCCGTATCAGCTGCCGGCTGGGCATTCACCACGTTCCCACCCACAGTGCCGACATTGCGTATCTGGGGGGCTCCGACGGTCCTGGCTGCTTCAACTAAAACGCGCCCCTTTTTTTTCAATAAGGCTGAATTAACAATCTGACTATGGGTAACGGAGGCGCCAATGTAGATCCGACGACTATCCTCACGGATCTCCTTTAAGCCAGGAATACGTCCGATATCTATTAATGCCCTGACATTTAACGGGTCTGACCTGTGTTGGACCATAAGATCTGTCCCGCCGGCAATAATGCGGGCCTTACCCTGTTTTTCTACCAGCAATTCTATGGCTTCCCCGGTGGTCAAGGGCATGTAGTAATTTTCCCAGGTCAAAATAATACCTCCTTGCGATTAAGAGTGTTGATATGATTCTTTAAATAAATTTGATATCGAAACCTGTTATTCCTGCTTCCTTGAAATGACCAGACAACCTGCAAGAGGGAATATTTGTTTGGCTTAGGCTTAGTATATAGCACATCAATAAAATGCTGCTTTCATCTTAACAATCTTCATGCCAGGGCAGCCCGGCTTAACTTGTCTGCAAACGGACTGCCCCCACCGGGAATAACTTTTACTTGTTCTTTTTTTTTACTGTTCAGTTTTATATAAATGCGGGAACTGGTCCCTGTGCATTCTTTTTGCCAGCATCGGACCGCCCCATAACATCGGTAAAAGAAGCAGTGAAACCGGAACAGCTGTAAACACAATAAAGTTTTGCAGGGCTCCAATTCCACCTTCTCCAATCATGATCAGGATAGCCGCTACCGCACCCATGGCAACCGCCCAGAATATTCTGATCGGGGCATAGGGGTTTTCCTGCCCACTAACCACGATTGACATGGTAAAAGCAATGGAATCCCCTGTAGTAGCAAGGAATGACATTAACAGGATCATCATCAGGGGCACGATCAGCTGACTTAGCGGCAGCTCCAACCCTATATGCAATAAAGCCGCAGGCAAGCCGGCTTCAAACAAAGGTCCTGAGATTATTCCAGGATTGTTCAATTCAAAAAAGATACCGCTTCCACCCAGGACAGTAAACCAAAACATGGTGGCAATAGGGGCAATAACGGCCACACCAAGGATCAATTCCCTGATGGTCCTACCCCTGGAGATCCGGGCTACGAAAGTGCCCATGATGGGACCATAGCCAAGAAACCAGCCAAAGAAAAACACGGTCCACCAGTTGAGCCAGCCAGCGTCTCCCCGGAAAAGGGTTAAAGGTATAAAATCCCTGACATGGGTACCGAAAGAGGTCATGAAGTGGTCAATGATAAAACCGGCCGGGCCCACCAGGAATATCAATCCGATTAAAACCAGGGCACCGATCACGTTAAAACGGCTCAGGAACCGGATACCTTTGTACAGACCGGTTACGGCAGACAAAGTATAGATTCCCACCAGCACAATTAGGATTCCCAGCTGGGTTGAAAATACATCCGGTATGCCAAACAGGAATTCCAGCATATAGCTCATTTGAAGCCCCAGGAAACCTATCGGGCCGATGGTTCCGGCAGCTACTGCAACTATGGAAACAATATCAGCCACCGAACCCCAGTGGTTCATAACACCTTTTTCCCCAAGAACAGGATAGAGCATGGAACGCGGCTTAAGGGGCAGTCCTTTCTCATGATATGCATACATTAAAACAATGGTTGTTAAAGTGGCCAGGATAGCCCAGGCATTAAATCCCCAGTGCAGAAAGCTGGTCGATAACGCCGGAGCTGCTGCTGCTGCAGTTCCCGCTTCAATCCCTCCAAAAAAAGGCGGGACGTCGGTAAAATGATACATGGGTTCAGCTGCTGACCAGAACACACCGCCACCTGCCAACAGGGTCATCATGATCATGGCTATCCAGGAAAAAGTCCCCAGTTCAGGTTTTTCCTGTTTGCCCAGACGAACCGCGCCGTAAGGTGAAATTGCAATTCCCAACGCAATTACTACTGTCAGAAAACATAAAACTTGCCAAAAAGCCCCGAAATAATTGGCACTCCAATTAAAGGTAGCATTAACAAAAGTAGCAACAGATTCAATATTTATTAACGCGGCAACAACAAACACTAAAAGAAAACCACCGCTGATCATAAATACAGGCCAATCAACATCTTTTAGCATTTTTGTGGTGCCATTATTTACTTCATTCATCAAGTTTCCTCCTTGTAACATAAAATAATCAATACTTAAATGAAAAATGACTAAAACTTAAATAAAATACCTTAAATTGCTTTGAACAATTATAGCCCATCACCCCCGAATCGCTCTTGTTGTATTTACTTAAAACAGCCGCAGTCTAAGCAACCCCGGCAAAAGGAGTTTATACTACCAGATCATCCCTAGATTTAAGCCAGATTTGCCGCTTCGGCAATTTTTTCAAGTTCTTTGATCATATCTGCATCCAGAACCGGGCCGGCTTTGTTTTCAAGAATATCCCTGGTCATAAGAATCATTTTATCCCTCATGTCTAAAGCACCGTCATCTTCCCAGGCTCCCCACATACGGCGCTCAAAAATCCTGGGCTCATAAATCTCTTGCTTGAAATAATTAACAGTGTGTTCAGTCGCCAGGAAATTGCTGTTATGGGCAACCTGTCCAATCACTTCCCCGGCCAGAGTATCTTCATTAACAACCACATCCCTGACTACCCTTTTTAACTGGGCTATCGCTTCGTCACAAAAGGCAAAGTCAGCAAAATCGACCACCATATCCATATCAAACTGCATCCCGTCCATAATATCTGCCGACAAGGCGCTTGACATTCCGGTCATTGCAGTTTCAAAACCGGCCTGGGCATCGAGTATTTTGGCATCGCGAAGCATTGCCGGCATCCTGGTAGGAAGACCCAGGTAGCGACCCATCTGCCCCATGCAGCCTTTTAAAATGGTAAATTCGGGACTGGCCATGGAAACATGGCCTATTTTGAAGTCCATACTGCGGGCAAAACTGGTGTAAACAGCCGGGGCACCCGGATTAACCAGCTGTGATAAAGTCAGACAGGCCAGTATCTCTGAATGCGCCATGGCACAGCTTCCGGCAATTGTTACCGGGGCGGTAACACCCAGGATCGGGCCGGAGCTGATGATTAAAGGTATTTTTCTTCTGGCTCCCTCTATCAGAGCCTCCAGGGTTAATGGGTCCACCTTCATCGGCGGGGTAGTCAGGATCCACAATGAGAAAAATGGTCTTTTGAGGAACTCATCTTCCCCTCCCACCACCAGGGAAGCCATTTTTACCGCATCTTTAACACAGCGGGCTCCTGTCCCGGGCCCCGTAATATGCTTGGTGGTATTGCTGAAACTGGTAGCCCAGGTGTACCAATCAGTTGTTTTGTGGGGGACATCCTGGGGCGTTAAAGGGGGGCTGGCGATAGATACGTTTTCCAGAAGCTCAAGGATTTGCGTTGACTGAGCCAGATCCCGGTTGGTGGCCGGTCGCTTCTTCCTGGTATAAAGATCTATGACACTGGTTGCTTCGACCATGGCTGCCAGAACCGGGCTGCTTTCTGCTAAATTGATGTCATGGTCGGGCTTACGGGCGTATAAAGTTACCTCATCTCGCCTGGGGATGGTTGTAAGAGTTTTTTCCACAACCTCACGGGGAATATTAACAATCGAACCTTCTTTAACCAGGCAACCTTCGCTCTTTAAGATCTCAACAGCTTCAGGCAGCTTGATATCTATGCCGGTTGTTTCCAGAATTTCCAAGGCCTTGTTGTGGATTTTTTCTATCTCTTCCTGGGATAAAAAGCTAAGCTTTGGTTTCAAGTGCTCACTCCTTTCATTATAGTTATAGCGACAGAAACCAGGTAGGCCGGATCCATAGCCAATCGGGTTTTAAAAGACACCGTTACACCGAATTAAGCTCGACCGATCCTGTAAAGATGATCTTTATTAGATCAATTCTTATTAAAGCAATATCCATGCCATTTTATTAGAAACGTTTATGATGCCTTTAATCAAGGGAAATGAGGACTTATGGTGGAATAATTAACAGGGCGGTATTTTTGCAGATCTTGCATGGTAATTATTATCAAAAAAGCCCGGACCCTAACAGGACAGGCTTTTATTCTCTCTTGCAAGTTTTGCAAAGTGTCCTTGCATATTTTGCAAAATCAGTTCATTTCAAATTTTTTAATCTTGTTATAGAGGGAGCGCAGGGAGATATTTAAAGCCTTGGATGCTTTTTTCTTGCCTGCAACAGTTTTTCCAAAACGTTTCAAAGCCCTTTTAACCATTTCCCTTTCCATTACATCCAGGGCTACCGGTTCTTCACCCTCAAGTCCAGCACTTTGCTCCAGGGAAAGGGAAGAAATTAGTTCTCTTTCCGATAGCAAGGTATTTTCGGCCATAATTACTGCCCGCTCAATACAGTTTCTCATTTCCCTTACATTTCCGGGCCACTTGTACTGATTCAAGCTTTCTAAAGCTTGGTCTGTAAATCCCTCCACGTTCTTGCCCAGTTTACGGTTGGTCTGCTTTAAAATGTGGTCAGCCAGGGGAAAGATATCTTCCTGGCGCTGGCGTAGAGGCGGTATTTCGATATTGACAACATTAACCCTGTAAAAAAGGTCCTCCCGGAATTTGCCTTCTTGAACCAGCTTTTTCAGGTCGCGGTTGGTGGAAGCTATAACCCTCACATCCACATAGATAGATTCAGTGCCGCCAACACGGACCACTTCTCCATGTTCCAAAACCCTAAGCAATATAGCCTGGAGGGGAACAGGCATGTCCCCTATTTCATCCAAAAAAATTGTTCCTCCGTGGGCAAGTTCGAACCTTCCTACTTTTTGCCTGGCTGCACCTGTAAAGGCGCCTTTTTCATATCCAAAAAACTCGCTCTCAAGAAGGTTCTCGGGGATGGCGGCACAGTTAACCTTGATAAACGGGTAGTTACTTCTGACACTGGCATTATGGATGGAATGCGCAAACAGCTCTTTTCCAGTCCCGCTTTCACCGGTTAATAACACGGTAGATTCTGTGGCTGCAGCTCTTTCAGCAATCTCAATACTTTGCCTGATTGGGTAGCTGCGGCCGACAATATCTTCAAAGTTATATTCAGCATTAGCCACCTTGGACAATTTTTGATGAAGATCTTGAATCTTGTTTTTACTCTCCCGGACCATGGCATTTAATCTTTTAATTTCAGTAATATCCTGGAAAATAACCACCGCTCCAACCATAATTTTGTCCACATAAATGGGAGCGGTATTGGCAATAATATCAATGCCGGCATCTTTCATAGCCATTCGTTCACCAAAAACAGGGTGGCCCGTTTCAAGGACTTTAACCAGGGGGCCGTGGGGTACAACTTCATAGATATTTTTCCCGATACGATCCTCTTTTTTTAAACCTGTAATGGTCGAGAAGGCGGGATTGATATATTGAACCCACCCCGCCTGATCAACTATTTCTATTCCTTCCTGGATTGCGTTAAAAATGGATATGTAAACATTGGCAGCAGGAGTTCCGGATATTTTTTCCCAGAAATGTGAATCCTCACCGGACATGAACCTTTTAGTCATAGTCCTTTCTCCTCAGGTCTAACTTGCAAACATGCATAAGCACATAATCTTATTAACTTTTAATATTCCCCATGATCAAAATCGATTAATTCCTATCTAATAAGTAGTGCTTTTTTGTTTTTTCATGATTAAACCATTATAACACAATCCCATAAAGATATAACTAAAAATTCCGGCAATTATGCCGCGACGTCTGTGCCAATTCGTAAGATATAAGTTGTTTATTCCCTGTGAATAGTTCCCTCCCAGGTGCCCACCTTGGTATCTTTCCGATCTTCCTCGGTAAACCAGCGGGAGGTTACACATTTTGATTCGGTATAAAAAGCAACCCCGTCTTTACCCATGACATGAAGGTCGC
>PUKR01000189.1 GCA_003552365.1 Syntrophomonadaceae bacterium | reverse complement strand
TGCCTGATTCGGGTATTTCATGAATTTGCAGTAGGTATACTTTACCCCGGTTACTAAAACAAAGCAGTTTATCATGAGTTGACGCCACATGACACTGTTCCACCCGGTCGTTTTCACGGGTTTGCATCCCCACGACACCGCGTCCGCCCCGCCTCTGGCTTCGATAAGTGGCGAGCGGGAGCCGCTTAATATATCCACGGTCGGTCAGGGTAACCACTACATCTTCCTGGAAGATGAGGTCGGTTAACACCACATCTCCCTCATCGGCAACAATTTGAGTTCTTCGTTCATCTCCATGTTTATCGCGGATCACTGACAGCTCATCTTTAATTATTTGCATCACCAGGGAATTGTCTTCCAGAACCTGTTTTAGATAGGCGATTTTATCGAGAAGCTGCTGGTGCTCTTCGGTAAGCTTGGAAATTTCCAGCTGGGTCAAACGTTGCAGCCGCATATCGAGTATAGCCTGGGCTTGTTTCTCAGATATATTAAGCAATTCCATTAACCCTTCCCTGGCACTCTGCACATCTTTTGAAGCGCGAATTAGCTCGATAACTTCATCCAGTTGATCAAGCGCCGCCAAAAGTCCTTCAACAATGTGCAGCCTCTCTTCGGCTCGCCTGAGGTCATACTGGGAGCGGCGCCGGATTACTTCTTTTTGGTGATCCAGGTAACAAACCAGCATCTGCTTTAAGTCGAGGACCTGCGGTTGCCCGTTAACCAGGGCAAGCATAATAATTCCATAACTTTGTTGCAGAGAAGTATACTGGTAGAGCTGGTTTATAATAACCTGGGGTTCGTAATCACGCTTGACCTCAATGACAATCCGCACGCCGGAACGGTCTGATTCATCACGTAAATCTGTAATGCCTTCCATCTTACGCTCTTTTACAATTTCCGCAATTCTTTCAACGAGCTTGGCTTTATTTTGCTGATAGGGTAGTTCACTGATTACTATCTGGCTGCGTCCTTTATTAGTTTTTTCAACCTGGGCCAGTCCCCTGATTTTTATGGTCCCTCGCCCGGTTGTAAATGCATTTTTAATACCTTCATAACCGACTATAATTCCGCCGGTTGGGAAATCAGGCCCTTTTACAATTTGCATCAGTTCGTTGAGCGAAGCTTCAGGATTGTCGATTAAAAAGTTTATGGCATCTACCAGTTCACTTAAGTTATGAGGTGGAATATTGGTGGACATTCCCACTGCAATACCTGAAGATCCATTAGCCAGGAGTTGGGGAAACCTTGCCGGCAAAACGGTGGGCTCCTGGAGGCTTTCATCAAAATTAGGCCTGAAATCAACGGTTTCTTTATGAAGATCGGTCAGCATTTCCCCGGCAATAGCTGAAAGCCTTGCCTCGGTATAACGCATGGCCGCAGCTGAATCTCCATCCTGTGAACCAAAATTACCGTGCCCATCAACCAGGGGATAGCGGGTAGAAAAATCCTGGGCCAAACGAACCAGGGCGTCATATAAAGCAACATCACCATGTGGATGGTATTTACCCAGTACTTCCCCGACAATTCTGGCAGATTTACGGTACGGCTTATCATGAGTAGATCCCATTTCTGCCATAGCATAAAGAATCCGCCTGTGGACAGGTTTTAATCCGTCACGAACATCAGGCAGGGCCCTGCTGACAATTACGCTCATGGCGTAATCAAGAAAAGAAACCTTTACTTCATCATGGATATTAACCGGAATTATATTTTGCCTTTCGAACATATTTGCTCCTTAAAAGGGTTTTGTTTGGATAAGAAGGATAATAGAACTCATCAAATTTTATCACAACTTAAGATTCTGAGAAAGTATAAATCCTTAAATATCAAGGTTTTGCGCTTCCCTGGCGTTTTCCTCGATAAAGTTGCGGCGGGGCTCCACTTTATCTCCCATTAAAATACCAAATAAATTATTGGCCTGGATAGCATCAACCAGTTCTACCCGCTTAATAATTCTGGTTTCGGGGTTCATAGTTGTTTCCCATAACTGCTCGGGGTTCATTTCACCAAGCCCTTTGTAGCGCTGCAGCTGTAAACCGCCTTCACGGTCCCAGCCTGCGAGCAGTTTTTGCAGCTCTTCCTCACGGTACAGGTATTCTTCCTTGTTTTTACCTCTTTTAACCTTGTATAGGGGTGGTTGGGCAATATAAACAAATCCGCTTTCAATCAGTTCGTACATAAACCGGTAGAAAAAGGTTAAAAGAAGTACTCGAATATGTGAACCATCGACATCGGCATCGGTCATGACAATAATTTTTTGGTAGCGTGCTTTTTTTATGTCAAAGTCACTTTCCACCCCCGTGCCAAGGGCGGTAATCAAAGTGCGAATCTCATCATTGGCCAGGATTTTGTCCAGCCTTGCTTTTTCAACGTTAATAATTTTACCCCGTAATGGTAGGATTGCCTGAAATTGGCGATCACGGCCCTGCTTGGCCGACCCGCCCGCTGAATCTCCCTCAACCAGGAAGATTTCACTTTCCGCAGGATCTTTGGAGGTGCAGTCCGCAAGTTTTCCTGGCAGGTTGGATATTTCAAGCGCGTTTTTCCTCCTGGTCAATTCCCTGGCTTTACGGGCGGCTTCCCTGGCCCGGGAAGCACGGATTGATTTCTCTACTACTCGCCTGGCTACTACCGGGTTTTGTTCCAGGTAGGCTTCAATACCTTCGTAGCAGATACTGTCAACAATACTGCGGACTTCGCTGTTGCCCAGTTTTGTCTTGGTTTGGCCTTCAAATTGGGGGTCCATTAGTTTAACGCTAATTACGGCAGTCAGGCCTTCCCTTATATCTTCCCCTGAAAGGTTATTATTACCATCTTTAAGCAGTCCTAGTTTACGGGCAAAATCATTTACCAGTCGGGTTAAAGACAATTTAAATCCATGTTCATGAGTCCCGCCTTCATGGGTGTGAATATTATTTGCATAAGAATAGATCAATTCTGCATAACCGGCATGATACTGCATTGCTATTTCCACTTCAAAACCGTTGACTGCCTTCTGGATATAAACAGGGTTGTTAGGGATGGTTTCTTTACCCTGGTTCAAAAAAGAGACGTATTGAATTATACCGCCATCATACTTAAAGTTTTCTTCCCTACCGCTGCGGGAATCTTTGAAGTTTATTTTAGTGCCTTTGTTTAGAAAAGCCAGTTCCCTTAATCTATGGATGATCGTTTCATTCTCAAACTCAATATCATCAAAAATTGAATTATCAGGCCGGAAAGTAATCTTGGTTCCTGTCTTAGAAGTTTTACCGGCAGCTTTAAGCATTGTAGCTTTTTTACCCTTTTCATATCTCTGGGTATGGATTTGCCCGTTGCGAAAAACTTCCACCTCTAACCATTCAGAGAGACCATTAACTACAGACAGCCCTACGCCATGCAATCCACCCGCTACCTTATAACTGTCCCCGCCAAATTTACCCCCGGCATGCAGGGTAGTTAATACTACTTCAACAGCGGGGCGATTTTCATGCGGATGATTTTCCACGGGTATACCGCGACCGTCATCTACTACTGTAACACTTTGATCAGTGTTTACACTCACATTAATTTCTTTACAATAACCTGCCGATATTTCATCAATGCTGTTATCTACGACTTCAAATAGAAGATGGTGCAGGCCGCGGCTTGAAGTTGATCCAATATACATGCTGGGACGCTTTCTTACGGCCTCTAACCCTTCTAAAACCTGGATATGCTCGGCATTGTAATCATAGAACTGTTCCTGATTATAATCTTTATTGGACATTCTTCACCTCTGGTTTATATTTTTCACCGTTGTCCACTATTCACATTATATCACTTCTGAAAGAAGTATTGTGAACACTTCTTATTTATCTCGAAGTTTTGTGACGCTTAGAAAGAGTAAGGGGAGATATGGGAGAAACAAAAATATCTTTATCTGTAACGATAAAAGATTTCGGTTGATCACTGTCAGCCTTAACATTATTATGGATCGCTTCAAACGATGCAGTTTGCAGAACTTCATAATTTCGGCTGCTCTCTGCTGAATTATAATTAAATATGCCGATCAACTCATTGTTGAAAACTATTTTAGAGTTGCCTATATGTAAAAACATCTTCTTCCTCCCTGCATAATAAATATAAAAATGCTGTAAGTGAAAAGTTTAGCTCCAAGCTTATAATTAAATATAAAGCGCTAATTTCCTTCTTATTCACTGATCAATTTTAAAATAAATATCTTTTATTACAGTACTTTCTGCATATTCATTTAACTTTTTTTTAAGCTGTGGTTTTAACATCGAAAGGTGGTAAGCCCATACAGAATCTTTAACCCTCACTACAAGGATTCCATTGGAGATGTTTTCAGCTTTAGTAACTTCTGCTAATTCAGGGCCAACTATGCTGCCCCATTGATCCAGGAGCAGGTACTGCTTATACCCTTGCCAGAGATCGTAACGCCGCAGCAGATTTTCAATTAGTGGTCCTACTTTCTTCATTGATTACACTCCCATGAGAAATTGTAAACATCTTGTATGGCCTGTTTAATTTATGCAGTAGAGGATCCTGGTTTACAGCAGAAGTAATGAAACACTGCCCTCCGTTATTGCGAATAAAATCCAGCAGGTTCAATTTTCTTGATTCGTCAAATTCAGAAAAAACATCGTCTAAAAGAATAATTGGATGTACCCTGTTACGATCATAAAACAAGGATATTTCAGCCATTTTTAAAGCCAGGGCCGCAGTTCTCTTCTGTCCTTGAGAAGAATAACTTCTTGAATCATAACCATTAATAAAAATTTTTATATCGTCGCGGTGGGGCCCCAGCAATGTAGACCCCATTCTCATTTCTTGATCTCGCTTTGTTTTTAAATCATCCATAAACCCTTCTTGCATGAGCTCTAAAATATCTACATCTTTTACACTGCTTTTATACTGTAAAGAAATGTTTTCCATAGAAGAAGTCATTTTTCCAAAAAAAAATTGTACCTTTTCTTCCAGGGATCGAATAATCTTTTTCCTTTCCTCGATTAATGCTGCTCCCTTTATAACCAGGGCTCGATCCCAGGGTTCAATTATCCTTTCAAGCTTAGCTCGAACATGATTTTCTTTTAAAATCTTATTTCTCTGCCTTAAAATACGCTGATAATCTTTTAAGTTCTGCAAATAATTTGTGCTGAGCCGCGAAGCTTCCAAATTAATGAACCTTCTTCGGATTGATGGTCCTTCTTTTATAATCTGAAGATCATCGGGACTAAAAGCAACGACTGGATAATATTGCATATGTCCATATTTTTTTGCCGGACTACTATTTACATTGATTTTAAGCGGCCCCTGTTTTTTATAACCGGCAGTTACCGTGTTTTTAAAATCGTCGCGGACAAAATTGCCTTTAATAAAAAAATAGCCACTTTCCCAATTAATTAGATCCTGGTCCCTGTTAGTCCTAAAGGATCTATTAACGGATAAATAGAAAATTGATTCCAAAATATTTGTTTTTCCCTGGGCATTTGCACCAACAAGTATATTGAGATGAGGGTTAAACCGGACTTTTTGAGACTGGTAATTTCTAAAGCCATCAACTTGTAACCCCTCAAGATAGAACAAGAAACAACCTCCAAACCAGATCAGTTAAATTTCTTAATCGGAAGGACCAGGTAAAGAAAACCGGGGTCGTTTTCAATCCTGAAAATAATTGGTCCTCCGTTACCATGAAAATCTATTATTATGCTTTCTTCCTCACTAATTCTTAGCACATCCAGCACAAACCGACTGTTTACAAATAAATCAATGTCTGGCCCGTTTTGTCCTACCGGAATGGATTCATCCATACTTCCCTGCTGCGAAGAAACCTTAACTTCCAAATTACTGTTTACGGTGCTGAGGTTAACTGCTTGATTTTTACCCTGGGCCAGTAAGGCAGCGCGGCTAATAGTATCCTCTAACATTTTACAATCAATATTCACCCTGGTTTCATAATCCTTTGGGATCACTCCGCTAACATCCGGATACTTTTCCTCCAGCAACCGCGATCCAAAATAAAGAGAATCAGTATTAAATGCAATAGATCTGCTGTCCATATTAAAATAAACTTTTTCCTGCTGATCATCACCTAAAAGGCGGATTAACTCACGTAAAACCCTGGCAGGAACAAGACACTTATGTTCTTCGAAAGACCAGTTTTGATTATTTATTCCTTTTATGGCCAGCCGATAAGTATCGGATGCAGTAAGGTTGATAGTATCATCTTTAAAGGTAAAAAGGATCCCGTTAAAGGCAGGCCTTGTTTCTTCAGCAGAAGCAGCATATACTACAGCTCTGATCAGCTTTTTTAATACTCCCTGCTCGATGCTATAAGCATCATTATTTTCTACCTCGATGAATGCTGTGGAAGGATAATCCTGCGGATCGGCGCCGTACAACTGGAAATGTGCGGATCCCCCGGAAATTTCAATTCTATAGTTTTCCAGGTTTATATCAAGGTTAACTTCGGATGTCGGGAAATAGCGCATAATATCTATAATTTTAGAAGGTAAAAGGATGTCACCGGTGTCATTATTAGAATTTTTCATGCAGGTATTTATGGTCATCTCAAGGTTGGTAGCAGAAAAAAGTAATTCTTCCTGTTTTACCTGCATATAAATATTATTAATCAGGGGAACCGTAGTTCTAACAGGTAAAGCTTTTTCAACAGTTTCGAGACAAGAATATAATTGTGATGAATTTGTTGATATGCGCATAATAAGAAACCTCCTGATTAAAATACACAAGTAAATAAATAATAAATAAGATATATATAAAAAAAGCAGTAGTAATAGTACTTGTGTATACTGTTAATAAAAGAAAAACGAAAATATAGAGCTTAAGGTTAAGGACTTTAGCATATTATATCACTAAAAATGAATGTGGATAAGAGGTTAAAAAGTTGTTTAGAAGCACTGACTTTATTTTTTGTAAAATAAATAGTAAAAAATGCACACACGTTATACACAGGTTAATCAGGAGTTTTCAATAATGTTGTTTTTAATTAATTCTATCCGGTTTTTAAAATCATTGTCGGCGGAAATCATTTCTTCTATTTTTTTGAAAGCATGCAAAACTGTGGTGTGATCCCGGCCAAATTCTTCTCCAATCTTTGGGAGAGAATAATCGGTCAGCATTCGGCATAAATACATAGCAACTTGCCTGCTTAATGCAATATTTTGAGTTCTTTTTTTGGAGCGTACTTCTTCAGGATTAAGGTTGAAACCCTCGGCAGTTGCTTCAATAACGGTATTGATAGTAATGTTTTTTTGGCGAGTAAATATAATATCCTGTAAAGCTGCTTCGGTTATTTCAAGGGTAATTGGGGCCTCGGATAAAGAAGCATAAGCAACAATACGGATAAGTGCACCTTCAAGTTCCCTGATGTTGGTAACAACTTTATCGGCAATGTATTGAATTACCTGATCCGGGATATCAATTCCATCGGAAAGTGCTTTTTTCTTTAATATCGCTGTTCGTGTTTCAAGGTCGGGAGGCTGTAAATCTGTGATTAAGCCCCATTCAAAACGCGAACGAAGCCGATCTTCGAGGGTGGGAATTTCTTTTGGAGGGCGGTCACTGGAAATTATTATTTGCCGGTTATTATCATGTAAAGCATTAAAGGTGTGGAAAAATTCTTCCTGGGTTTGTTCTTTGCCGGCAAGAAACTGGACGTCGTCAATAAGTAAAATATCCATGTTTCGGTATTTATTTCTAAAATCAATGGTTTTGTTATCCCTGATTGCATTGATAAATTCGTTGGTAAATCGTTCAGATGAAAAATAGAATACCCTTGAAAAGCCGTGATTAATTAGCGAATATTGACCGATAGCATGGAGAAGATGGGTTTTGCCCAGACCAACCCCACCGTAAATAAATAAAGGGTTATAAGCCCTGGCCGGACTTTCTGCAACTGCCTGTGAAGCGGCGTGAGAAAGGCGGTTGCAAGCTCCGACTACAAAAGTGTCGAAGGTATAACGGGGATTAAAGGTGGAGATGTATTTATTTTTAAGGAGCGTATTATTTTCTACAGAGGCCTCTGCATTACCGTTACCTGTTTGAGAATGACTTGATCGAATTGTTTGTTCAGATGAATTTTCAAATTGCTTAAATTGTTCATAATCTGCTTTGCCTGCAGTATTAACTTCACTTTCATTAAATTCGTTGGCGGCAATAACGAAATTTACGCTGTATTCATCAGAAGTGACCTGCTTTAAAGCATTAATTATTTGATTTTTATAGCGGGTTTCAAACCACTCCTTGGTAAAATCATTGGGGACTTCTATAACAAGGCAGTTGTTGTCTAATGAAACGGGTTTGGTTAAATTAAACCAGGTCTCGAAACTGGGTTTATAAAGCTCCTTGCTCAGTTCAGATAAAATAAGCTGCCAGATTTCATTAAGGTAGCTGTTCATAAAATAAGCCTCCAATGTGAGCAAGAAATAGGCAAGTTATAAACATAATAACAGAGTTATCAACAAATATTGTGGATAACTCCTACAGGGTGCAGGGTGATCTTTCATTACGCAACGATATATTAACAGATATCCACAACAACTGCAAAGGATAATGTAGACAATATGAGCGATTATTTACATGTAAAACCAAAGAAAAGAACCTAAAAACAGCAAAAATAGAAAGATTGTTGCCTTGACATTAGCACTTGCATTACTGTATAATTTCTTTTGATTCAAAAGAAAAAACGCCTGAAAGTAAAGGAGAAAATATGAAAAGGACGTATCAACCAAAAAAAAGAAAACGACAAAGACAACACGGGTTTTTGAAGAGAAAAAGCACCAAGGGCGGCAGAAATATACTGAGAAATAGAAGGAAGAGAATGAGAAAGAAGTTAAGCGCCTGAAAGGTGCGAAAATAGTTTGAGATTAAGAAAAAGTTGGGAATTCAAAAGGGTTTATAAAAAAGGTAAGACAGTTGTATCAAGAAACATAGTCCTATATTACTGCAAAAATAATTTAACATATAACCGTATTGGATTCTCCATCAGTAAAAAAGTTGGTAAAAGCGTTGTAAGAAATAAAATCAAGCGGATTTATAAGGAGGCTTTTTACCAATTAAATGTGAATGGCAAGCTTCGCAAGGGATATGATTTTATATTAATTGCACGCAAACCGGCAGTAGATGTGAATTATTACGAGGCTTGTAAGGAGCTGTATACTCTTTGCCGGAAAAAAAATTTATTGCAAGAAATCAAGTAAAAAGGCGCCCGGCTCAATTAATCTGCCTGGCGCTGATAAGGTTTTATAGGAAATTTATATCCCCCTTAAAGCCGCAGGTTTGCAGATTTTACCCTACATGTTCGGAGTATACATACGATGCGGTTAATAAGTACGGCGCAGGTAAAGGATTACTCCTGGGCATTAAAAGAATAATTAAATGTCACCCCTTTAATCCCGGCGGCTACAACCCGGTAGAGTAATCTAAAATAGGAGGAAAAAAATGATTGAAACAATAGCGCTTTTTTTTGGAGAGGTAATAAGCTTTATATACTCATATGTTCCAAATTTTGGGGCCTCTATCTTAATACTAACGTTAATAGTAAAAATAATCACCTTTCCTTTAAATAACAAGCAGATCCAATCAACAAGACGGATGCAGAAGTTACAGCCTGAAATGAAAAAAATCCAGCAAAAATACAAGGATGACAAGGCAAAACAAAATCAAGCAATGAGTGAGTTTATGAAAAAAAATAACATGAACCCCCTGTCAGGCTGTTTGCCGCTGCTGGTCCAATTTCCAATATTAATTGGTATATTTAGATTATTAAGGGAACCCGATATTATCGAGGCTAAAATAGGAGAGGTATTTAGCCCATTTTTGTTTCAATCTACCGAATTCATAAACCTGCTAATCTTACCAAGCCAGGTCTTCGAAGACCCGGCAGCAATCATAACACAGCTAACCGTTAATTTTACCAGTGAAGGCATATACTACCTGTTTCCACTAATAGCGGGAGCTACTACCTATTTATATTCGATGATTTCCATGCCGTCAGAAAGCAGTCAAAAAATGATGCTTTATCTGATGCCCGGTATGATTACCGTGTTTAGTTTCAGTTTTCCTATTGGACTGGTTTTATATTGGACATTTAATAATGTATTTCAACTGGGTCAGCACAAACTGATAAATTATTTAGAGCAAAACAAGAATAATGAACAAATAGAAGTGGTAACGGCTGATGGTATTGCGAAAGATGTGGATGGAAAGGTCGAAGGTAACTCTAAAAGTTCGGATAAAGATAAACCAAAAAAGAAAAAGAAAAAGAAAAAAGATGACGATTTTTTCAAAGACGGATTTGCCAAATATGAGCCTGATAAAAAAGGCAAGAGCAGTGAAAATGAGAGCAAAGAAAACGAGGAACCTTCAAAAGTTACTCCGAGTGATGGAAAGACGAAGAAAAAGAAAAAAGGGAAGGGTAAAAAATGAATGAATATGAGGCATCCGGGCGCACTGTAGAAGAAGCGGTTGAAATTGCACTTGAAGAACTGGGGATAAAGAAAGAGAATGCAGATATAGATATTAAGGAGGAGCCAACCCAGGGCATACTGGGGATACTCGGTAACAAAACCGCGCGTGTGCTGGTAAAACCTATAAAAACGCCAGAGGAATTCATGCAGTCGTACCTCCAAGAAATGTTAAATTATATGGAGGTTGAAGGTAATGTTACAGTAACAGAAGACAGCGAAAAGATTAAAGCAGAAATATACGGAAAGAATGCCGGAATATTAATAGGGCGCAGGGGAAGAGTTTTAAGCGATCTACAATATTTAATCAGTGTAGTTATGCGCAGGCAATATTTTAAACTCAGAAAGATGATCGTAATCGATGTGGAAAATTATAGAGATAAAAGAGAGAAGACATTAAGCCAACTGGCTAGAAATGTTGCGCAAAAAGTAAGTAAGGAGAATATAGAACAAAGCCTGGAACCAATGAATCCACAGGAAAGAAGAATAATTCACCTCGCATTGAAAGATTTC
>PUKR01000182.1 GCA_003552365.1 Syntrophomonadaceae bacterium | reverse complement strand
CCCTGTGCCGGTGAACCGGCATTTGCATCCTGGACCAGTCCGGCACTAACCAGGAGCAGGGCCAGGACAAACCCCACTATTTTTCTCATAAGAGTGCCCTCCTATCTCCTTAACAAAACAGTCAATCATAACTTCCACGAAAAACTTTTAATTCCTCCCGCAGCAGGGAGATGGGGTACCCGCTACAAAGCTTTCGTAGCAGGGGCGTAACAGAGTGACGGGGTAACCGCTGCAAACTCTTGTCGGATTTGGGGCACGGCTCCTTGGCTTCGGTACCTGGATGTTAATTAAATAAAGAAGAAGGCCAGCGTGAAGGATACAATCTGCAAAGTTTAAGCAAGCAGAAGTTTAATCATGCAATGAAACCATAGGAATGTAGCAGCTAATAATGTAGCAATACCTCCGTCTCCGCGCTACATTGTTGACAGGCTTTCATGAGTCTGTTACCCTGACCGCGGAGTGATTATAGCATGCAGCTGCCTGTCCTCATATTTTTATTCCTGACTCTCTTCTTGTTCAAGCCTGCCTCAACCCATGCCGATTCAGGCTTTCTGGGCCGAATTGGCGATAGTGTTCAACCCATGAACACACCCAGGTAGAAATGGTTAAAAAAAGAGATAAATGCCGAAGTAACTGAAAGATATACTTACTTTGAAGCTGTTTTTACCTTCCACAACGACGGCCCGGAAACTACTGTCCTGATGGGCTTTCCGGAATCCTCAAGCCAAGGAAACGGTCCCCCTGAAGAACAGCCTCAGGGGCGTTTTCACCAGGACCTTAAAAACTTTAAAACTTACCTTGATGGTGAAAATGTTGCGGTAGAAAAAGAAACAGGCCTGCTCCAGGAAGAAGGTATCAGCAATGTTTACTTTGCCAACTGGTATACCTGGGAGATTGATTTCTCAGAAGGCCAGGCCAGGGAGGTAAAAAAATACCTACAAGGCCCCCAACAGCATGATAGGCGGCTTTATAACCTCTACCGGTTATATTAAAAGCACCGGTTCAACCTGGCAGGGCTCCATCGGGGAAGCCCGGATTAAGTTTATTCTAAAGGATTTATCGCCCCACCAACTGATATTCGCCGTCCCGCCCGGCTTTCAGATCAAAGGCGGAAACCTGGTCTGGAAGTGGGAAGATTTTGAACCCCGGCATAATATCGAGATGAGTTTTTTAAGCCAGCTGACTGGACAAAGCAGTGAATTCCATTTGCCCGAAAAGATAATCGAAACCTGGGACAGTTGGGATGAAAAGTTAGCCTCCGGAAATTTCAGCGAGGTTTTAAAAGAAGCGGAAATAATCCTGCAAGAGCCAGACCCTGATGAAAATGACGATGAAAAGTTTAAGCTCCACTACCTGGCAAAGGCCTATAGAAGCCTGGCCAAAGAAAATCTGGGCCATTCTGAACGGGCTATTGCCAACTGGGAAAGCCTGCTTACAGGTATTGGGGCCCTGGATACCATGATGGAACCGTTAAAGGACTATGTTTATAAAAAAACCTGTTACCACCTAGCAGGCCTTTATCATGACACAGGCCGGGATCCGCAGCTTGAAGAGCTTTACAACAAACTGCGGGAATCACCTCCGAACGCACCTTTAAAAAGGATGGTCGAGTTTTTCCTCCCACCTGAAAAGATAAAGAGAGCGGAGCCTGTGATCAGTGAATTTTCCATTCAGCAAGACGGCAAACTGCACCTTAGAGCCGAAGACTCCGACGGAGACCTGGCAGAAGTTATTTTTACCCTGTGGGAAGAGCAAAACGGAGCTAAAAATATCATCTCCGAACAACAGCTTCCTACCTACAACGCTTATTACACTTATTTCTACCACGATATGACCCCGGGGATGGAAATGAACTCTGCAGCATTATATGAGTGGGGTAGGCACTACCACCTCAATGAAATTTTTCCTGAAGCCGAAGATTTAGAACCTGCCACCGATTACTACTTTGCAATAGAAATCCACGATTTTGCAGGAAATAAAACCTCTACAGAGCCCTTTGATTTTGATCCTGCCTACCTGGCAGCACAAGAAGAGCCAGACGACCATGAAGATCCAGACCGGGTTACCCCGGGTGAAGAAGCACCACCTGAAGAAAAAGAGGCCCCTGAAGAAACCGCACCAGATCTAGACCGGCAGCCTGGCAATCAACCATTTTACTTCGGGTTGGCCGGCATTACCCTTGTGGTGACAGTTGGGGCTGCCTACCTGCTTAAAAAAAGATTCAGTAAAGGTTGATTTGTAGCAGGGAATAGCAGCCTGTGTGATAAATACCAATATTTTAACGACCTCAGATATCTAAGCGTAATGGGTTCAAGAGTACAATATATAAAGTCACAGGGGATGGTAGCGCGACGGGTTTCCTCTGAATAAGTCATATAATTCTTTAAACAGCAGACTTTGCAGGGCTTGCTTCCTATTGGAAAAAGCCTGAACAATTTATTTATCAGACTGTCTGATAGACTCATACTACTCCCTACCTTGAAACTGGCTGCTAACGGTTCTATGTAGCCGTTATGAGCTTCAATTTATCATAAATCATATGTTAAAGAGCTGCTAAACAGTTAGCCTGCATAGCAGCTCTTTAAAATTTACCGGATTTAGAAGTGGATTGCCTTCAAATTGACCAGTTCAAGCATAGATTTAAAACCTTTCTGGCCACCACTCGTCTGCATAAGGATCTTCTTCTTCATATTTTTCTACCAATTCTACCCAGAGGTCAAAAATTTCCTGGGCTTCAGTGTAACCCTGGCCTTCTCTTTCTGCGATCCACTCTTCCCAGATTTGCTCGTTAACTTCCTGGATGCGTGCTCTTTCCTCTTCAGATAGCCTGATTATGTTTGTTCCTGCTTCTTCATAAGCTTCTTTTGCCGCCAGATTGGCTTCCAGGTATATTTCTATATTGCGTTCGATTGCTTCTTCAGATACTTCTTTGATAACTTCCTGGATATCTTCAGGAAGTGCGTTCCAGGTATCCAGGTTAATTGTAACCAGGCCAAAGTAGAAGCCAAGCTTGCCTGACAAGACCAGGTTGTCCGCCAGAGTATGAAGGTCGCGGTCAACAAAAGTGTCAACAGGGAAAACAGCTCCCTCTACGACTCCCCGCTCCATCGCCGAGTAAACATCCGGTCCGGGTATGGCGCTGACATCGGCACCTAGCCTTTCCAGAACTGTTGCTGCAAGAGCGATGGACCGGATAGGATAACCATCTAAGTCATCGACGCTTTCAATAGGGTCGGCAGTAAGCATTTCGAAGGTGTCCATGGAACCCGGGAACAGTACTTTCTGATTCCACCTTTCTTCTATTTCGGCCTTTAATGATGGATGCTCAGCCATCTCAACCAGGGCCATATTGTGGGCATAGATACTGTTGGTTATACCAGGCATCTCTGAAACCTGCCACAGTGGTGTTTTGCCTGGGTGATAGCCCATTGCCAGCATTCCCATGTCAAATACTCCTTCTGAAATGCCATCCGGCTGCTCAGCAAAACCACCCAGGGCGCCTCCCAGGATCATTTCCACTTCTACGCGACCGTCAGTGCGCTTAGGAACCTCCTCTTTAAAGAAGGGCAATCCTTCTTTAAAGGTCAAAATACTCGACGGGTCGTGGATAACCAGTTCATAAACTTCCTCATCTGGTTCCGGTTCTTCTGGTTCCGGTTCTTCTGGTTCCGGTTCCGGTTCAACTTCTTCCGGCTCACAACCAGTTAGCGTAAAACTAAAAGCCACTAATAACATTACGAGAAGTAACGCTATTGATTTAGTTTTCATTAAAATACAAACCCCCTTAGATTTTGATAGCAATCAAGCTATCTTTTTAGTTACTTTCAAACTATCTTCGTTCAATTAATCACTTGATAATTTTCCACCCCCCTTTTTAAAAACTCTTATCTCTGAAGTCGTTTTACAAAACAAATGTCACTTAAAAAAGTTATTGCTCTTTGAGGGCTTTAATAATTTCTTTGCAGAAGAATGGAAGGTCATTTGGAACCTGTGAAGTAATAATGTGGCCGTCCCTTACCACGGACTTATTAACGAATTTCGCTCCAGCGTTCACAATATCATCTAACATTGCAGGCATACAGGTAGCTTCTCGGCCCTGCAGGGCTCCTTTTACAGAGCACAACATCCATGGCCCATGACATATTGCTGCTGTTAATACTTTTTGGTTGTAACACTCCTCGACAAATCTAATCATATCAGGCGAGCGCCTCATCTTATCGGGCCCCCACCCTCCAGGTATGATTAAAGCATCAAAGTCAGCTGCCTTTGCGTCTTTTGCTGAAATGAAATGCTTAATAGTAAAAGGGTTAAGCCAATTCCAGTCGAACTCTCCTGCTTCGGTTTTGGTAACTTTCGGTTCAAGGTATGGCTTAACTGCATAATCATGTTTGCTCTTATACTCTTTGACTTGCGGTGCTACTACAGTAACTGTGGCTCCTTCTTCCAAGAAGCGATAATAAGGATACCAGAATTCCGGGTCTTCATATAAATCTTCCACTAAAATGGCAATATTCTTGCCTTCTAAACTCACATTAACACCTCCATTGATTTTTCCGTTATCCTTTTGCAAAACATCAAAAATAGAACACTGTTCCTTTTTATTCTATCATAACCAACAAAATCCTTCTTTGCAACAGAAAAAATTAAAAAAATAAAGCCAATAAAAAAGGCTTCATGGTATTTATGGCGTGATATAGAAAGCTGGAATCTACTTAAAAACTCTGTTTTTATATCCCAAATCCCGGGATGCTTTATCCCTTATATCAAGCATTGTTCTCAAAATATCATCGAAAAGATCATTACTTAACCTTTCCGAAGGTATTGATATACTGATAGAACCTATTACTTCGTCGGTATAATCTCTCAAAGGCACAGCTATGCATTTCAGCCATTCTTCATGTTCTTCTTCGTCAATAGCATATCCTTTTTTTCTTATTTCTTTAAGGTTCTCTTTTAGTTTTTCTGGGTCGGTTATAGTTTTACTGGTGTAAGGCGGCATTCCATGTTTCTCAATTAGCTTATCTACTATCTTATCAGGAAGATAAGCTATTATCGCTTTACCTAAGCCTGAACAGTGAAAAGGCGCAATTAATCCCCTGGGGCGCATGGCAAGCTGCTTTGTGCTCATTATCCTATCGATACTGATAATATTTTCATTATCATATATGGCAAGACTTACCGTCTCGTCATATTTCTCGGACAACAGTTTCATGTAAGGTTTTGCATGTTGCGATATGTCTAACTGATCAACCGGAATTTTGCCTAAAAAGAATAATTTCATGCCCAGTTTATATTTACCTGTTTCCGGGTTTTTGCGAACAAAATCTTCCGTTTGCAGTGTTTCGAGGAACCTGGAAACAGTACTTTTATAAAGCCCAACCTTTTTACTTAATTCGATTACCCCAAGCTCAGGTTCTTCAATGGAAAAAGCGGATAATATCTTCATGGCTTTTTCAACAGACTTAATATGTTTAACTTCATTTTCATCCATTGCCATCTCGCTCCTATTAGCACAGATATTTATTTTTATTTTTTCATTATTTATAATAATATACACATGGTTCTTTTTCAAGGGTTCCTTTTATAGCTTATATTTAAGTCAAAAATATTATTTAAGTCATATGCGGGTATGAGCTAAAGAGCCTGGCCACACAACGACCACAAACAATAGGATAAGGGATGGCATCAATTTATATTGAGTACGCTTTTTAAAATCTTATATTAACCGAGCGCATAAATAACTGTTGAGCTAATTATAGTGGCTATAAAGAAGGGTGGCAACTGGATTATATCAAAATATAGCACAATCACGGTTTCGAATCGGCTAATTGGTGTAGATTTATTTAGCTTTTAAGGAAGGAAATTCTTTAATTACATTGAATAAACTATTATTAAGAAAAATATAGAACCGTGTTCCAAAGCTCGGGACATGGTGGATAATATTATGAAAACCAGGGACTTTCGAGATACTAGTTTAGTAAGTCGAAGAACTGACTTACCAGGAAAGGAAGGGATTAAATGGAACCTGTACATATAGGCTTAATTGGGGTAGTCATACTAATTATGCTTATTATTCTCGGTATGAAAGTTTGGGTAGCTTTGAGCCTGGTTAGCCTGGTGGGCGTTTATATAATTCGAGGCGACATAGGTTTAGTTTATTCTACTGTGAGGGGCCTTCCGTACCATGAACTGGCTTCTTATGGTTTGGCTGTTATACCCTTGTTTATCCTGATGGGCAACCTGGTTCATCATTTTGGATATAGCAAAGAACTTTTTGAAACAGCTCAAAGGTATCTTTCTTCTCTCAGAGGTGGGCTGGTAATGTCTGTTGTTGCCGGCTCAGCTATATTTGCTGCAACAAGTGGCTCAGGAATGGCTTCTTCCGCTGTTATGGGTAAAGTAGCTTTGCCGCAAATGCTTAATGCAGGGTATGACCGCAGCCTTTCTGCAGGCAGTATTGCCGCTTCCGGAACTCTGGCCTCACTTATCCCTCCCAGCGCTCACCTCATTATCTTCGGCTACATTGTATATGCCGATATAGGAAGACTTTTCATGGCTGCAATTATTCCCGGTATTTTATCAGCAGTTATCTATTTTGTTTATGTCTATGTCTGGTCTTTGAAGAACCCGGAAGGCATCCCTCCAGTCAAACCCGTTAAGAAGGGCTCAATATGGAGTGAGCTAAAACTTATGGCCAACTCGTGGGTTATTGTCGCCCTGGTAGTGATTATCCTGGGAGGTATTTATTTTGGAATTTTTACCCCAAATGAAGCGGGCGCTGCAGGAGCGCTTGCAGTGATTGTCCTGGGAATTATAACAAGAAAAGCGAGTTTCAAAAAAATAATTGATAGCATATTTGATACCGTAAAAACTACGGGCGCAATATTTATTATTTATCTGGGATCCATGTTTTTTGTTCGCTTCTTAACTCACAGCCGCCTTCCTTATGTTTTTACTGATTGGTTACTGGATTTGCCACTGCCGGATTTAGGGATACTACTATGCATCCTTTTAGTTTTTTTGGTTCTTGGTATGTTTATCCCCCCCCTTGCTTTAATTATGATATTAGTACCGGTTGTGTATCCAACTGTTGAAGTACTGGGCTTTCATGCTTTCTACTTTGGGATACTTGTAATAAAGATAGTGGAAATGGGTATGATCACACCTCCAGTAGGAATTAACTGTTTTATACTGGGAGGTATTATGCCAAAAGAGGTGCCTCTTGAATCTGTTTTCAAGGGCTCAGCCAGATTTTTATTAATTGATCTCATTACCCTGATTATATTAATTGCTTTTCCAATCTTATCATTGTATTTGCCAGCCATGATGTAACCTTTTCAAGGCAATTCGATAATGATAGATTATTAGCAATAGATGATTTCAAGTTTTTTATCTTACAGGAGGTGACGGGATGAAAACATTTGAAAACATAGAAAAAGCATGCATGTATTTAGGCCTGATTTGTTTGGTAATTATGGTATTTTTCATGGCATCAGAAATGTCAACGCGAATCGGAATACCCCATTTGTTTCGTGACAGCTATGCCCTGGTGGGCTTCATGATGGTCGGGATTACCTATCTTGGCCTCTCATATATCCAAAAAGACGACGGCCACCTGAAAATGACCCTGCTACTGTTAAAGTTAGATGAGAAAAAATCCAACTCAGTTAAAATACTTTACAATCTTATAGAAATAGCAATATTAATACTTCTTGTCACGCAAACAGTTGATGGAACATGGAAGGCCTATGTACTGGGCGATACAACAACGGAACCGGGAGCATATTTAAACTGGTATATTAGAGCTATGGTGCCGCTGGGTTTATCTGTTTTATGCGTAAGAATAATTATTGAAACTGTGCAGTTGTTTGCCGGTATATTATCAAAATCGGCAAACCCTTTAAACGGGGAAAGCGCCAATTAATATTACAACACGACGAGGCCAAAGCCTATTGATCTAGTATCCGGGCCGGGTTGTCGCAGACCATGATTTTAATATCTTCTTCATATATTCCCAGGCCAAGCATGGTATCGATATAATCAAGCATCATTTGCACCGGGCCGGGGTTTATGGTTTGTCCCCCATCTGTGGCCATTACAGCATTTTTTACCCCGATCGCCTTTATTGTATCTGCAATTAATTCTGCTGAGATGGGTTTGCTAACCACCGCTGTGGTGTCAAGGGCGTTAAATTCCACTAGAGAAACTCCTTTTTCCACTAATTCACGGATTTCACCTGTTGTGTAATCAAACATCGGAGACAGCGGATGGGTAAGGATGATTTTTTTAACCCCCATGTTAAATGCTTCTTCAACAAGCAGATTGGCTTCCTGTTTTGATATATGGCCCGTTGCCAGGATGGCCTGGTATTCACAAATCAGCGCCAGGATTTCTTTGACTTCGCTTTTTATACCCAGGTTTTGGTCAAGAAGGTTAATCCCTCTTGTGTCAGGGCCAACGACCATATTAAACATTTTGACAACGCCCGGGTCTTTAAGCTGATATGCGGCATAAATGGTCGGCATCCAAACAATTTTCGCCCCTAGCTTTAAAGATACCCTCACCGCTTCTGGATTTAACCCGCCTACCGGGCTGTTAAGTACCAACCCTCCAAATACCGGAAAGCCCGTGATTTCGCTGGCTAGCGCAGCCCGGTCGGCGGTAGTCGTAAAGTGGTTTTTAATAACTATACCGCCCATCCCGGCACTCTTTGCTTCAGAGGCCATTTCAATATCGCTGATCAGACGGGGGAATAAATCCGGATTCGTATGGATGTGCATATCAATTGCCCCGGCAATAAGCTTCTCTGCTTTTACGGCGCGTCTTCTTTCATCCATAGTATATCCCCCCCCTTTCGCAAAGAAACTCGAAGGTTATCTTATCGCAATTAATAAAACCGGTGAGAATTATGCTTCTTTATCTGAACGCAAAACTCCTCCAACACTAATATCTGCTTTATCAATCTCATTAATAATAATCCTTACAGCATCTTTATCACAGTTCAAGGTTTTAACAATTGAATCAGTAACTTCTTTTACCATTTCACGTTTTTGCTCTAAAGTTCTTCCTTTAATCATGTTTACATTTACAATCGGCATTTCCAAACCTCCCTTTTGTTTCACCAGCTTACTTTATATGAAAACAGCAAAGAATACTCACTTGCCAACTCATATAAAATTCTTACCGAAGGCTAACGGCTCACTCATATAAGGATCTTACCCTGGATATGGTACCCAGCCAGATAATCCACCCCTACTCCGGGGGTAGGGGAGCACAAGAAATTTCTAGCGTTTCATCTTTTTCAAACAACAGCTGTTTTGCATAGATTTTCCCCCCGGATAAACCTTTTCAGATCATTTCCCGGGCACTTTCATACCCTGCCCGGACTGCCTTTAAGTTAATCTCCTCGGTTCCCGGCGGAACCCTTGCAGAAATAGCCTTTTTCAAGGCATCTACACTTACCAGCCCGGTGATTGCGGCTAAAGCTCCCAAGGCTACCATGTTAATAACTAAATTCTTTCCGATCTGCTCACGGGCAATTTTTGAAACAGGAACGGCAAAAACCTTCCTTGATGAAGATGGAACATTACTCACATAATCAGGATCAACAATAACCAGAGCTTCTTCATGAGCATCGCCTATATATTTATCAAAAGCCTGTTGAGATAAAGCTAAGAACACATCGGGTTCTATTAACTCCAGCAAGTCTATCTCTTCATTACTAATAACCACTTCAGATCTGCTTGCCCCGCCCCTGGCTTCAGGCCCATATGATTGAAACTGCACCGCAAACCTGTTTTCATATAGAGAAACCGCTTCGCCCAGTATTATGCCGGCAAGAACAATACCCTGCCCACCAAATCCACTCAACCGTACTTGATGCTCTTTATTATTCATCAAGCTTCATCTCCTTTTTGCAGTTTCTCTACCAGCTTACGGTATTCATCCGTAAACTCAGGGATGTCCCTCTTACTTAAAACCCCCACGGGGATTGCTTCATCCATATCCTGGCTGAAGTTATAATTTTCCGGTTTCACTCTGACAGATTTTTCTTTAATCCAGCGCATTATTTCAAAAGGTGAAGAAAACTTGTTCCTGCGCCCATAATATGTGGGACAATGGCTAACGGCTTCAATAAAGGAAAACCCTTTATGCTCAATGCCATTTCGAATTAATCTGCTTAAATGTCTGGGGTCATGGGCAATACCCCTAGCTACGTACGAGGCTCCTGCTGCATCGGCAAGCTTGCAAACATCAAAGTCCTGCTCCAGGTTGCCATAGGGGGAGGTTGAAGCCGTTTTTTGATACGGTGTCAGGGGTGAATACTGGCCGCCGGTCATCCCGTAAATGCTGTTGTTTAAAAGGATTGTAGTTAAATCAACATTCCTCCGGGCGGCATGAATAAGATGATTCCCACCAATTGCCGCCCCATCACCGTCACCGACAAATAATAGGACGGTCAAATCGGGGCGAACCATTTTTATCCCACTGGCAAAAGTAAGGCTTCGTCCATGCGTGGTCTGGATCGTGTTGCAGTTCATGATCGCATTGGTACGGGCGGAACAACCTATAGCAGTAACGGCCACTGTTTTATAAGGATCGAGGTCCAGTTCATCCATGGCCCTCAAAGCCGCGCCCAGGATGATGCCGTGCCCACAACCGGGACACCAGATATGGGGCAATTTATGGGTTCGTAGATACTTTTTATAACTATTCTTTTTCATTTTACACCAACCCTTTTACACTGTCGTAGATTTGGTAAGGAGTGATTAACATACCGTTGCTCTGATGCAAACCATGCAGTCTAGTATCCAAACCATGTGTCGCACTCCTTACTTCACTGTCCAATTGAGACATATTCATTTCGACAAGAATTAAATGATTGGCTGACTCAGCTGCTGTTTTTAAGTGCTCGTAAGGAAACGGCCAGATAGTCTTAAGGCGAAAAAGCCCCGCTTTTATACCCTGCTCACGGGCCATCATAACCGCCCTGCGGGCAGAGCGTGATGTTGAGCCATAAGCAACAATAACTACCT
>PUKR01000069.1 GCA_003552365.1 Syntrophomonadaceae bacterium | reverse complement strand
CGAATCCTCCTATGAAATAATTTAACCTTGATCAGGTTACTTACAGCGTAACCTCTCAAGGTTAAAAGCAAAGGAAGCTTATGTAAAATCAAAGTTAAATCGAAGTTAAATTACTTGGAAGCAAGTGGGAGGGTGAAGCGAAAAATACTGCCTTTGCCCTCAGTGCTTTCCATAGTGTATGAAGCCCCGTGGGCTTCCATTATATGTTTGACAATGGAAAGGCCGAGCCCGGTGCCGCCGCTTTTCCGGGAACGGGCCTTGTCCACCCGGTAAAAACGCTCAAACACGTAGGGGAGATCTTTTTCCGGTATACCGGGACCGTTATCTTCTATTTCCACGGTGGCTGTATCACCGGTAAAGTGGGCAGAAACCCTGACCCGGCGGCCGCCGTGCCGAATACTGTTTTCCAAAATATTGATCAGCGCCTGGCGAAGCCATTCCCGGTTGCCTGAAACTGCCAGGTGCTCCGGAACTATGCCGGCTTCCAGGCTAACTCCCTGTTCCCGGCACAATCCCTCGACCCCGGCCAGGGCTTCGTTGATCAGGTCTTTTAAATTAACTGCCTCCTTATCAACAAAGCCTTTTTCATTTTCAATCCGGGAAAGATCGAGGAGATCGTCGACCAGGGCAGTCAACCTGCCGGTCTCCCGGTCGATCACCTGTAAAAAGTCAACCAGCTGTTCACGGGGCAGCTCTTCCTGGATAATCGTTTCGGTATAACCGCGAACGCTGGTAAGAGGAGTGCGCAGCTCGTGAGAGACGTTGGCCACAAAATCGCTGCGCATTTTTTCAATCGAGCGCAGCCGGGTTACTTCGTGAAAAAGTAACAGCATCCCGATAATTTTGTTTCCCGAACCGGTAACCGGCAGGATGTAAGTTTCTAAAATTGCCTGGCGCGGGTAGTACAGGTTAAGTTCGATCATCTGAGATTTCCCGTCGCTAAAAGCAGTTTTAAGATTTTCTCCAAGGGTGTGGTGACGGACGGCACTCTGCAGCGGCTTGCCGGCAACTTCCCGGCCGTTAAAGTCAAACAGATCTTCGGCCGCCGGGTTGGCCATTTCAATCTTTGACTCGCGATCAATAAGGATAATCACGCTGTTCATCGAAGAAACCACGGTTTCAAGTTTGCTTTTTTCCCATAAAACCTGTTCCATTTTATCGTGCAGGGAAAGCCCCATTTCCCTGATATTTTCAGCCAGCCGGGCAAGTTCATCTTTACCTGAAACCCGCAGGGAAGGGGTAAAATTACCGGCAGCTATCTCCCGGGCGGCGGCGCTGATTTTGCCGATCGGCCCGGTGATTTTCGAAGAGAGAAATACCGCAGCACCCAGGGCAAACAGGGAAGAAAGCAGGAGGGCGCCGAGCATAAATAAAACCAGGTTGTTTAAAGCGGTTCTGATTCCCTCCAGGGGGAGGGCCAGGCGAACAACCGCTCCGGAAACAGCCTCACCTTCCCCGCGATCACGCTCTGCAAGCGGAACGGCAAGGTAATACATTTCATCATCTAAAGTATCGCTGTAGCGGGTAGCTACACCTTTTTCCTGTTTAAGCGCCTTCACTATTTCCGGGCGATCCGCGTGGTTGTCCATTTTAGCGGGATCTTCCGCCGAATCACCGAGAACCACACCATCTGCAGCAACCAGGGTAATTCTTACGTCCAGTTTTTCGCCAAGCTCTTTGCAAAGCGTATCAAGTTCCCGGGAAGAAGCGTCACGGTCAAGCATTTCTTCAACCAGGGAAGAAGCGATAGTTGCCTGGCTGTACAGGTTTTCGCGCAGGTTATCCATGTAATAGCGGTTAACAAACCAGGTAAATATAACGCCGATTAATATTACCACCACGGCAATAACCACCAGGTAATAGGCAATCAGGCGCCTGCGGATATTCTTAAACATTTTTGTTGCCCCCGTTAAGCAAGTTGATATAAAACAACCACAGCCCGGGTGATCAAAAAGTTAAAACGGCTCATCCTGCCGGCCGCTTTTCTGTCATTCCGGGGAGCCGGTAAAGCGGTAACCCACACCCCGCACAGTTTCAATAAAGCGTGGTTTTGCCGGGTCTTCTTCTATTTTTTGCCTCAGGTAGCGCACATGGACATCGACGGTGCGGGTATCAACTTCCATCTCGTAACCCCAAACCCTGTCCAGCAAAACTTCCCTGGTCATGACCCTGCCGGGGTTGGTCATTAACAGGTGAAGCAAAACAAATTCTTTGTGGGTCAAATTGCACAGGTGATCATCTATAAATACCTGGTGCCTTTCCGGGTAAAGGGTAATCCGGCCGGCCTTTAATACCTCTTCCTGCTCTTTCTCTTTGATGCTGCCGGTATCTGCCGGGGAGATAGTGATATGCTCTAGCCGCCTGAGCATTGCCTTTACCCGCGCCAGCAGTTCCCGCATGCTGAACGGTTTAACCATGTAATCGTCGGCGCCCAGTTCCAGCCCGAGCACCCGGTCAATTTCTTCCTTTTTAGCCGAGAGAATCATTACCGGAATAAAGGCAGTTTTATCGTTTCCGCGCAGGCGCCGGCAGACCTCCAGGCCATCCATTTCGGGGAGCATAATATCGAGGATGATTAAGTCAGGAGGGTTGTCCAGGGCTTCTTCGAGCGCCTCCATCCCGCTGCCGGCACTCACTACCCGGTAACCTTCCTTTTCCAGGTGGAAAGAAAGCAGGCGGACGATATCTGCTTCGTCCTCTACCACCAGGATCCGCTTATGCTTATATTTACCGTCTATGTTTCTCATAACCACATTTTAACATACATTAAGGGTAATGCGTTTATTACCCGCGAAAAGCATTGCGAACACGACAAACATCCTTAAAATATAATTACAGCCGGAACTGGCAAAAAACATGAAAGCAGCATAGTCTGTTATAGTGTAAAGTTATTGTAAGGATTTATCAGGTGAATTTTTTGGAGGTATAGTAAGAGGAACCTCATGTTCAGACAAAACATCCTCCAACTAAGGAGGTAGAGGTTTTTCATGGAAGTAGTTCGTTTAGTAGAAGTAAAAGTCCTGTTCAGAATTTGTTTTTAACCTGCTTTAATGTTAATATAAAATAGTCTTTGAACCGATAATGCTTGTAATATAAGGCTTTTTCTATACAAATCACCTGGAGGTGTCTTTTTTGAGCAAGTTAATTGAAACAATGGACGGCAATACTGCTGCCTCATACATTGCTTATGCTTTAAGCGATGTAGCAGCAATTTACCCGATTACACCGTCCTCCCCTATGGCCGAAATCTGTGATGAATGGGCCGCTTACGGCCGCAAAAACATTTTCGGCCAAACCTTAAAAGTATCAACCATGCAGTCTGAAGCTGGAGCAGCAGGAGCAGTGCATGGCTCCCTGGTTAACGGAGCCCTGACCACCACATTTACCGCTTCCCAGGGGCTGCTGCTAAAAATTCCGAATATGTATAAAATATCCGGCGAACTGCTACCCTCGGTTTTTCATGTGTCGGCAAGGGCATTATCCACTCACGCCCTTTCTATTTTCGGAGATCATTCTGATGTAATGGCCGCCAGACAAACCGGTTTTGCCATGATCGCTTCCTCTTCAGTGCAGGAAGTGATTGATTTGGCCCTGGTAGCTCATCTGTCCACGCTAAAAACCAGGGTTCCTTTCCTGCATTTCTTTGATGGCTTCCGGACTTCACATGAGGTGCAAAAAGTAGAGCTAATTGATTATGAAGACATTAAAAACCTTGTCGACTGGGATGCAATCAGAGCCTTCCGCGAAAGAGCCCTGAGCCCGGAAAGGCCTCATCAACGCGGCACCGCACAAAACCCGGATATCTACTTCCAGAACCGGGAAGCGGCAAACACCTACTATAACAACACACCAGAAGAAGTAGAAACGGTAATGGACCAGGTTTATGAGTTAACCGGTCGCCGTTACAACTTGTTCGACTACTGCGGCGCAGAAGATGCTGAATCGGTAATTGTATGCATGGGTTCAGCCAGTGATACCGTAGAAGAAACAGTTAATTATTTAAATAAACAGGGAGAGAAAGTGGGTTTGCTTAAAGTCCGGCTTTACCGTCCCTTTTCCAAGAAGCACTTTTTAGCTGCCCTGCCCGCCACCTGCAAGCGGATCGCCGTCCTGGACAGAACAAAAGAACCGGGCTCTTTAGGTGAGCCGCTTTACCAGGATGTTTGCACGGCTTTAACTGAGGCAGATAAACGCATCACGGTAATTGGCGGCCGTTACGGGCTGGGTTCGAAAGAATTTAATCCCTGTATGGCCAAAGGAGTTTTTGACAACTTAAACTCTGAACAACCCAGGAATCATTTCACCGTTGGCATTACAGATGATGTAACTCATACCTCTCTTGATTACCCGAGCTGCCTGTATACAACTCCAGAAGGCACTCACCGGGCCAAGTTTTTCGGGCTCGGAGCAGACGGGACCGTTGGAGCGAATAAAAACAGCATTATCATAATCGGCGACAATACAGACCAATACGCCCAGGGCTACTTCGTCTATGACTCGAAAAAATCAGGTGGCATTACCGTATCCCACCTTCGCTTTGGACATGAGCCGATCAAATCCACTTACCTTATTGATGAAGCTGATTTCATAGCCTGTCACAATCCCGCTTTCGTAACCCGTTACGATATACTGGAAGGAGTTAGGGAAAACGGGATATTCCTGCTGAACTCCAACTGGAACGTGGAGGAAATGGAAGAACACCTTCCTGCAGAGATGAAAAAGACTATTGCCCAAAAGAATCTCAAGTTCTATAACATTGACGCCTTCACGATTGCGGAAAAACTAGGCCTTGGCGGACGGATTAATATTATTATGCAGGCGGCATTCTTCAAGTTGTCTGAAGTAATCGACCCGGATCTGGCCATTAAAGAAATTGAAAAAATGATCGAGAAAACATACGGTAAAAAAGGCGCCGATGTTGTAGAAAAAAACGTAAATGCCATCTACAAGGCCCTGGAAGCAATTGAAGACGTCAATTACCCCGGGGAGTGGGCCGAGGCAACCACTGGGGCCACTTTTGAACCTGAAGAAGCCCCGCAGTATGTTTGTGAAAACATCTACCCGATGATTGAGTTAAAAGGGGACGATCTGCCGGTAAGCGCATTTACCCCTGATGGCACTGTCCCAACCGGAACTACCAGGTACGAAAAAAGAGGAATTGCTGTCCATGTGCCGGTTTGGATAGAGGAAAACTGTATCCAGTGCAACCAGTGCTCCTTTGTATGTCCGCATGCAGTAATCAGGCCATACCTGGCCCGCGAAGAAGATTTGGACGGGGCACCGGAAAGCTTTACAACTTTAGACGGAAAAGCTAAAGATATTAAAGGTTTTAAATACCGGATTCAACCCTCACCGCTGGACTGCACCGGTTGCGCAAACTGCGTAGATGTATGCCCGGCCAAGGAAAAAGCGTTGGAAATGAAACCGCTGGAAGATGTACAAGAAGTCGAAGATGCTAATTTCCGCTTTGCTGAAAGCCTGCCGGAAGTTGATATAGAGATTAAAACAAATACAGTGCGTGGCAGCCAGTTCCGCAGACCGCTATTTGAATACAGCGGGGCCTGTGCCGGTTGTGGCGAAACACCCTATATTAAGGTGATCACTCAACTATTCGGCAACCGGATGGTTATCGCCAACGCTACCGGTTGTTCATCCATTTACGGGGGCAACGCGCCTACTGTCCCATATACCATGGATAAAAAAGGGCGCGGACCGGCCTGGGCAAGCTCACTTTTCGAGGACAATGCTGAATTTGGCTTCGGGTATTCCCTGGCGATCAACCAGCAGCGCGCCAAATTAATCGAAACCGTGAACAAGGTACTTGAAACAGATATTTCCTTAGACTTAAAAGATGCGCTGCAAAAATGGCTGGAAGTTAAGGATGAAGGCGACCCGTCTTTAGATGCTGCCGACCGGGTTCGCGAAGTTCTTGAAAATGAGTCCCCGAATAATAGCAACAGTGCGCTGCTTGCCGAAATGCGGGAAAAAGCTGAATTGCTACCGAAGCGTTCAATTTGGATAATCGGTGGAGACGGCTGGGCTTATGATATTGGCTTTGGAGGTTTAGACCATGTTATTTCCACCGGGGCTGATGTAAACCTGTTAGTTCTCGATACAGAGGTTTATTCCAACACCGGCGGGCAATCTTCAAAATCAACACCGACCGCAGCCATTGCCAAATTTGCCGCTGCCGGTAAAGAAACCCGCAAGAAAGATTTAGGTTTGATGGCTGTCACTTATGGTTATGTATATGTGGCCATGGTCTCAATGGGGGCCAGCCAGAGCCAGTTCTTAAAGGCTATCACCGAAGCGGAAGCCTACCCGGGACCCTCAATAATCATTGCCTATTCTCCTTGCATCGGACACGGGATCGATATGACCAAGAGCCAGCGGGAAGGAAAGCTTGCCGTAGAATCGGGATACTGGCCTCTGTACCGTTATAATCCGCTGTTGTCCAAAGAAGGTAAAAATCCATTTATCCTGGATTCCAAGGAGCCGAAAGAAGACCTGCATACATTCATGATGAATGAAGTTCGCTTCCGTTCACTGCAAAAAGAGTTTCCCGAACGGGCTGAAAAGCTGTTTAACGAAGCGGAAAAAGTGGCCAAAGAAAGGCTTGAAATGCTGCAACAACTGGCCGAGGCTCAGGCTAACTCAGATAGCTAGCCGGTAAATGCCAATTAAAAACGGGAAATATAAAAGTGCGCTTTCGTTTTTTGCAAGAGAGTGCACTTTTACTGTATTCATGGAAAAAACTTGCTATTATAATAAATTGATTATGGTAAGGGGATATGGTATCATCATAAAGGAGTTAACGGAAATAAATGGATAATAGAAAATTTTCCGACTCAGCATCACCTTAAGGTAATATCTAAGCTTGCTCTTTAAGCTGGCAAATACTGGTTGAATTAACCTGGCCTACAAAAGGATTATTCAAAATTCCTGGGATGTTTTTTTGTTTTGTGTCTGCTCAGACGTGCTGCATTTTGGACTGGAGACATTGCAGGTAAAGCGATTGCAATGGCCTTTGGGGCAGAGATTGCAGCCGGTCAGCCTGCATGGAGGCAGGCCGCCGAAGCCTAAAGCCTTAGATGGAGAATGCCGAGGGGAACCAAGGCAAAAGCCTGCGGCTGAGGTCGATGCCATTGTCCACGATGAGCCGGAACCAGTCTGAAATGCAGCACGGCTGAGCAGTAACTTTGTTTTTTATAAAACGTTCTGGATTGTAACGTTTACTGACAATCTCGTATGTTGTTGTAGAACAATAACAAGACTGGAGGTGTAACAACTATGATTACAACGGATGAGATTACTGAAATCCGCTGGCACGCCAGGGGAGGACAGGGGGCTGTAACAGCTGCGAAAATGCTTGCCGAAATGTCGCTGGTTAAAGACATGTTTTTCCAGGCTTTTCCTGAATACGGCCCGGAACGTATGGGAGCTCCCATACAGTGTTTTAACAGGTTGAGTAAGCATAAAATATCCACCTACTGTGGAGTAAACTATCCCCAAATTGTGGTTGTTGTCGACCATACTTTACTGGAGGTAGTGGATATCACTACCGGCTTGCCTGAAGATGGGATTGTCCTGATCAATTCACATGAGAATCCATCTGAAACCAGGAAACGGATCAACCTCGAAGGGCGCAAACTGTACACCATAGATGCCACAAATATTTCTATGGAATCCCTCGGCCGCTTTATGCCAAATATCCCGATGCTGGGTGCGCTTTTAAGTATTACGGAGCTCTTAAGTAAAGAGGAGGCCGCCGGGTACTTGAAAGAATCGTTCGAGAAGAAGTTCCCGCAGAAAGTTGTCGACAGTAATATTACCGCCCTGGAAAGAGCTTTTGAGGAGGTGAAGGGTGAATGAGCTGGGATATCAGTAAAATTGATGAATGGCACTGGAAAGAACACCCTACCGGGATAGCAATCAAAGATCCCGGTAATTCTCGCCAGGTAAAAACCGGAGGGTGGCGTTCTTTACGACCCATCCACGACAAAGAAAAGTGCAACAACTGCTTCATCTGCTTCGTATTTTGCCCCGAAGGTTGCATAAGTTTTTCTAACGATGAATTTGCGGGTGTAGATTATGATTACTGTAAAGGCTGCGGCATCTGTGCGAAAGAATGTCCGGTTGATGCCTTTGAAATGATAAGCGAAATAGAAGCGCAAAGTAAGGAAAAATAGTTTTTTAACACCCTCGTTTTGAAAGGAGGAAGAAAATGGCTGTTATAAACAGCAAAACTGTTGCCATTGTAGGAAATGAGGCAGTGGCTGAAGCAATGCGGCAAATTAATCCCGATGTTGTGGCAGCTTATCCGATTACCCCTCAAACCGATATTGTGCAAGCTTTTTCGGCTATAGCTGCCGATGGTTTAGTAGATACAGAGCTGGTCAATGTTGAAAGTGAGCACAGCGCCATGAGTGCCTGTATTGGTGCCGCCTCCAGCGGGGCTCGCGTTATGACCGCTACCTGTTCGCAAGGGTTGGGCCTGATGTGGGAATTGCTTTACATTGCCTCCGGGTTAAGATTACCTATGGTAATGCCCAACGTTAACAGATCACTATCTGCTCCTATTAATATCCATTGCGACCATAGCGACAGCATGGGAGCGCGAGATTCCGGGTGGATCCAGTTATTCTCCGAAAATGCTCAAGAAGCATACGATAATATTATCCAGGCGGTGCGAATTTCCGAACATCCTGATGTCTACCTGCCTGTAATGGTGCTCATGGATGGTTTTATTATTTCTCACGCTGTAGACCGGGTTGACCTGATTGATGATGAAAAAGTTAAAAACTTTGTTGGTGAAAGAAACGCTCCATTTACAATGCTTGATCCCAACAACCCGGTTTGTGTAGGACCATTTGTTCATAGTTATTACTTTGAGTTTAAACGGCAGCAAGAAGAAGCGATGGCAAACGCTTTACCGGTCATCAAAAATGTGTCTGATGAATTTGAAAAGATCAGCGGCCGGACTTATGGGCTTTTTGAAACTCTTGGGATGGAAGATGCCGAGTTTGCGGTAATTGCTCAAGGGTCGGGTGCCGGAACAATACGCCATCAGGTTGAATGCCTGCGCTCCAACGGAATCCGTGCCGGCATGATTAAACTGCGAAGCTTCAGGCCTTTCCCCGCCGAGGAATTAATAAAAGCATTATCCGGCGTAAAAACAGTAGCGGTCTTTGATCGATCCACTACCTTCGCCGGGGGAATGGGCGGCCCCGTTTTTAATGAGCTGCGCTCCTCGTTCTACGAACAAGAAGCTAAGCCTCTTATGGTCAATTATGTTTACGGCCTTGGAGGACGTGACCTGTCAGTCGAACTGGTCAAAAAAGCCATGGAGGAAATACTCGAAATGAATTCCAGCGGCAAAGCAGAACAGAAAATAAATTACCTGGGTCTCAGGGAATAGGGGTGATATAAATGTCCACAAAACTAAAAGATCTGGTTAAAAAAGAAGACGTGTTGACCAGTGGACACCGCTTGTGCGCAGGCTGCGGCGCTCCCGTAGCAGTGCGCCAGATATTAATGGGTGCACCCGATGATGTGGAACTGGTTGTCGCTAACCCCACTGGTTGCCTGGAAGTTTCAACAACTATTTATCCATATAGTTCCTGGAATGCTTCCTATATACACTGTGCCTTTGAAAATGTTGCTTCCACCTTAAGTGGTTCTGAAGCAGCGTACCGTTCATTAAAAAAACAAGGAAAAATTAAAGATGATTACCGGTTTGTTGCTTTTGGAGGAGACGGGGGGACTTATGACATCGGGTTACAGGCCCTTTCAGGAGCGTTGGAAAGAGGACACCGAATGGTTTATGTCTGTTATAATAACGAAGCTTACATGAATACAGGCATCCAACGATCCGGTGCAACCATGAAAGGGGCCTGGACCTCTACAAGCCCTCACGGTAAAGATAGTTACGGTAAAACTGAAAATCGAAAAGACTTAACAGGAATAGTAGCAGCACACAACATCCCTTATGTGGCGCAGGCTTCAATCAGTAATTGGCGCGATGTTGTAAAAAAAGCCCAGAAGGCTTTTGCTGCCGACGGCCCTTCTTTCATTAACATTCTTGCGCCGTGCCATAGAGGATGGCGCTACCCCATGGAAGAAACAATAGAGCTGGCCCGCCTGGCAGTGCAAACCTGTGTCTGGCCCCTTTATGAAATAGAAAACGGCAAATGGAATCTAACTACTAAACCAAAAGAGAAAAAACCTGTAGAAGAATATCTCAAACCACAGGGCCGATTTGCCCATCTTTTCAAAGATGAAAACCGGGAAGTCTTAAAATCGATCCAGGAGTATGTAGATAAAGATTGGGAAAGAATAAAGCGACTTTGTGGGGAGGCAGAGTAGTTCCAGTTAAAAGCATATAAGAGAGATATAAACAGGGCTGTTCCAAAAATGCTTTGGTGCAGCCCTTTTCTTATAAGCAGTATTTTCTTTGATCCTACATTATAAAAAATACAGTTATTGCTAAGCCGTGCTGCGTTTTGGAGGGGAACATTGCGGTTAAAGCAGTTGCAGTGGTTGCCGAAGCATTGGTTGAGCCTGGTGTGCCGGCCCGACTGCGTCGATGATCAGCTAAATTCGCCCAGTGGTAACTGCTTCGGAATCAAATTTCCCCATACTGCGGCTGGAAACAATTGCCTCACTGCAGGGAAGTTCTTTCATTTGATCATCTCTTACTTTTTGCTGCGCCTTTTAAACCACCTGCCCAGCAGGCCCGGTTTAGAGCTTAAATTAACCTGCTTTAAAACCTGTTCGGCAGTTTGATAGCCCCGTTCAATTAAAAGAGCGCTGTTAGCGGTTTCAAAAAAGCTGAGATCACCCAGTTCAGGTTCAATTAAGTAATCGGCGTGTTTTCGGGCCTCCATATCACGATACTGCTGTACCACATCAAATGATTGGATTAAAACCTCAAATATATTACCCGGTTCTTTACTAAGGGCCCTTTGCGCTCCCACATTTACCGCAATAATTGTGTCAACCCCTTTATCCTCAATAAACAGGGTCGGCAGGTTATTTAAAAGTCCACCGTCAACCAACAAGTACTGATTATATTTTACCGGGCTAAAAATACCGGGGATGGCACAGCTGGCCTGCACCGCTTCAGCAACCGGCCCCTTATCCATAACCACCTGCTTGCCGCTTAACAGGTCGACGGCGTTGATTGCCAGCGGTAGTTCTAATTTTTCAAAAGTTATATCACCGATATATTCTTTAATTACATCCAGGAGCCGGGATGAATCAATCAAACCCATCTTAGGAAAAGAAAAATGGAGCATATTCTTCCAGGATAGACTTGAGGCGATTTCAGAAAGCTCATTGACTGTTTTTCCGGAACAGTACAGTGCTCCCACTATACTGCCGG
>PUKR01000101.1 GCA_003552365.1 Syntrophomonadaceae bacterium | reverse complement strand
TTGAGGAATCCGACATGTACCTGCGCCCGGATATGGATACCTTTGCAATTTTCCCCTTTCGCCCCAAAGAAGGCGGGGTAGCCAGGTTAATGTGTGATGTATACACACCGGAGGGGGAACCATTTGCCGGATGCCCGCGCAGCCAGCTCAAGCGTATGATCGAACTGGCCGGCAAGGAAGGTTACACCATGAACTGCGGCCCGGAAGCAGAATTTTTCATGTTCCACACCGACGGAAATGGAGCTCCCACCCTGCACACCCACGACCAGGGAGGATATTTCGACCTGGCCCCGACAGACCTTGGTGAAAATGCCCGCCGGGATATGGTTTTGAGCTTAGAACAAATGGGTTTGGAAATCGAAGCCTCCCACCACGAAGTAGCCCCGGGACAACACGAAATTGATTTTAAGTATAGTGATGCTCTGCGCACTGCTGACGACCTGGCTACATTCCGCTTTGTTGTCCGCACCATCGCCCAGAGACACGGCCTTTATGCCACCTTTATGCCCAAGCCGATTTCCGGGATCAACGGTTCAGGAATGCATACCCACCTTTCTTTCTTCAAAAACGGAAGCAGTGCATTTCACGACCCCGAGGCACCTGACGAAATGAGCAAAGAAATGCTTTACTTCATCGGCGGGCTGCTTGACCATGCCAAAGGTTACACCGCAATCACCAATCCCCTGGTCAACTCCTACAAGCGGCTTGTGCCGGGTTACGAAGCACCGGTCTACATAGCCTGGTCACATCGCAATCGCAGCCCCCTGGTCAGGGTTCCGGCCAGGAGGGGTATCGGCACCCGGGTTGAACTACGCAGCCCAGATCCCTCCTGTAACCCGTACCTGGCTTTTGCCACCATGCTGCGCGCCGGACTGGATGGAATCCACAAGCAAATAGAACCGCCGGAACCGGTAAATTTAAATATATATACCATGACTGACGAGGAAAAAGAGAGGTATTCCATCGAGCAGCTTCCGGGAAACCTCCACCAGGCAATCATTGCCCTGGATGAAGATCCAATTATCCAGGAAGCTCTCGGTGAACACATTTACAAACGCTTTCGTGAGGGCAGGTTAAAAGAATGGTTTGACTACAAGATCGAGGTCCATGAATGGGAGGTTAACCGGTACCTGGCTCGCTTCTAAATAAGCGATAGACATTTTTAAGGGTATAAAAAACGGGCTGTTCCGGGTTAAACGGATCAGCCCGTTTTAGCCAGGGTTTTCATCTACAAAAACTGCAAAACATTGTATAATATTTACCATAGAAAAAAGCTTCTATAACATGATTATTTATACCGGGTGGCAATATGATAAATAACAGGTATGATTTTTGCATCGGGACAAACAAACAAGGCCTCCAAAGAACAGTTACCGCTATATTAAGCGAAGCTGGTTTTCATTCTTCAGGGGTAGGACGAAATATACCGGACCTGCTTAGAACCTTACGCAAAGTCCAACCATGGCTTACGGTTGTTGATACCGCCCTTCCACCGGGAAATATCGCCCAGCTTGCCGATATTATAGAAGAAGACGCCCTTTCGGCAGCCATTTACATCAATACCAGCGGAGCCGACTTAAACCTCTATGTCCAGCTAACCTGGCCGGTAGAAACCACCGTTCTAACAGCTGTAGCAGAGACGGTGTGCAATGAATTTGCGCATAAAAAAAAGCTTCGCAAAGAGATTGAAGATCTCCAAAACAAGCTTAATGAACGCAAGCTGATTGAAAGAGCCAAAGGAATTCTCTCAAGGACATACAACCTGGGTGAAAATGAAGCTTATCAGCTGCTCCGGAAATCCAGCATGAAAGAACGAATTTCAACAGGCGAAATGTCGGCAAAAATTATCAGCGATCCTTATTATTTTTCCGGTTAATAGCTGCTTCAATGAAGTCTCTAAACAGGGGATGCGAACGTAACGGCCTTGACTTAAACTCCGGATGGAATTGGACGGCAACGAACCAGGGATGATTTTTTAACTCTACCATTTCGACCAGCCGGTCATTTTCATTTATTCCGCTGAAAACCATCCCCGCATTCTCCAACACTGCTTTGTATTCATTGTTGAATTCATACCGGTGCCGGTGTCTTTCCATCACTGTTCTCTCGCCAAAAGCCTTTTCAGCCAGGGTTCCTTTTTTAATCGAACATGGATAAGCGCCCAGGCGCAGGGTCCCGCCAAGCCAGGTGTGCTCATTCTGACCGGGCAGGTAATCTATAACCGGCCCCGGGGTATCAGGGTTAAACTCGGTACTGTGTGCCCCTTCTATCCCGGCAACATTCCGGGCAAATTCAATCACTGCACACTGCATCCCAAGGCAGAGCCCGAAAAAGGGAATTTGCTCCTCCCTGGCCAAGCGGACCGCTTCAATTTTTCCCTCTATACCACGTTCTCCGAATCCACCGGGCACTATAATCCCGTCAGCATCCATAAGTTTATTACAGTTTTCCCCCGATTCAAATTCTTCGGCGGGAACAAGTTCAGTTTTAACCGCCACATCATGTTCCAGGCCTGCGTGAAAAAGGGCTTCGTTAATACTAATATAAGCATCGGGCAGAGAAACGTATTTTCCTACCAGGGCAATCTTAACTTCTTTTTGCAGCTTGCTTTCCTGCTCAACCAGCTCCTGCCATTCACTCATATCCGCAGGTTCCCGGTGCAGGTTAAGTTTTTCCAGGACCATTTGATCCAAATTCTGCTTCTGCAGCAGCAGGGGCACTTCATAAACCGTTTTAGTATCGAGGTTCTCTACCACTTCATCAGGCTGAATATTGCAGAACAGGGCAATTTTTTTTCTCAGATCATCAGGCAGGGTTTGTTCGGTCCTGCAGACTATAATATCCGGCTGAATCCCGATACTGCGCAGTTCTTTAACACTGTGCTGGGTCGGTTTGGTTTTAAGTTCGCCGGACATAGGCAGGTACGGAACCAGGGTCACATGGATGAACAAAACATTTTCCCAGCTAAGATCATACCTGAGCTGACGAATGGCTTCCATGAAAGGCAGGCTTTCAATATCACCGACCGTGCCACCTATTTCGGTAATTACCAGGTCCAGATCGCCATTACGGTCAAGCTTGGTAATACATTTCTTAATTTCATCCGTAACATGGGGTATAACCTGGACTGTGTTGCCCTGGTAAACCCCTTCCCTTTCACCCTGAATCACGGACCAGTAAACCCTGCCGGCAGTAACATTGTTATCTTTGGTCAGGGGTTCGTCAATAAAGCGCTCATAATGACCTAGATCAAGATCTGTTTCAGCACCGTCCTCTGTAACAAAAACTTCACCGTGCTGATAGGGGCTCATTGTTCCGGGATCGTAATTTATGTAGGGGTCAAATTTTTGAATCGTTAGCTTTAAGCCCCTGTTTTTGAGTAAGCATCCCAGAGAGGCAGCGGTAATTCCCTTGCCCAATGATGAAACAACTCCACCGGTTACAAAGATATATTTAGTCATATGCGCCTCCCTTACTGCAGTGCAAATTACAATAAATATAGGTTAAACTATTCAAACTCGGTTAAAATTACCAGGCTCAGCAACTGCTGCAGCTGGTTTTAGTTCACCCACCGCAACCAGAGGAAGCTGTTCCGCCTCCGTTTGCGCCCTTACCGGTGCGGAAGGTGGAAAACACTTTCCCGGCATCTTCCCCGCAGGACGGACAACGAATGCTTTCCGTACCGGCCCCGCAAAGCTCTTCTATCTTTTTCCGGCATGTGGAACAGTAAAATTCATACAGGGGCAAAACAAAGCCTCCTCCCTCTTGATCAGATGTTTGCTTAATGCACAATAAGTCCACATAAATTTTTTGCTAAGCTAACCTTGATGATCCGGTAATGCCTCGACTCAACTTAAATTAGGTCCGGCCCTTCAATCGTTTTCTCTTTTTTGCCCGTCTTCTTTTCTTGCGCTGTCTTTTTAACTGTTTCCTTGTCTTTTCTTTCGCCATAAATTAAAATCTTTACCTCCTTTGAATAAGCTCATTATTTAATGCTCTTGAAAAGCTTAAAAATCTACTGGTAATTATATCACTGCTTCCTTGCTTAAAAAAGAGTTATTTTACCTTCATCAAAACTCTTCTAGAATCTAACCCATTTTTATTTAAGAAAAGGAAATATAAGATGCAGAGAGAAAAATATATAGGCAAGGTATATAAGTTTGACCAGGGAGGTTTTTTTTTAAATGGAATTAAGCCCAAATGCCCGGATTACTTATGAAAAAAGGTACCTGATCAAAGATCCTTCCGGTAATCCAACCGAAACTCCTGAAGATCTCTTGCGCAGGGTAGCTTCCAATATTGCTTCCATAGAAAAAGATTACGGGAAAAGCGAACAAGAGGTAAAAGCAATGGAAGACGACTTCTTCAAAATAATAGCTGAAGCCAGGTTCATGCCCAATTCCCCTACGCTGATGAATGCCGGACGTGAACTTCAGCAGTTAAGTGCCTGTTTTGTCTTGCCCCTGGAAGATAGCATGGAAGGAATCTTTACCGCTTTAAAAAACATGGCCCTGGTCCAGAAAACGGGCGGCGGCACGGGATTTGCCTTTGATCGCCTGCGGCCCAGCAACGATATTGTCCGCTCTACCAACGGAGTGGCCAGCGGCCCCGTCTCTTTCTTAAAAATTTTCGATGCCGCCACCGAAGCTGTGAAGCAGGGCGGCACCAGGCGCGGGGCGAATATGGGCTCCCTGATATACAACCATCCCGATATCTTAGAATTTATTACCTGCAAAGAAAAGGAAGAAGAAGTCAATAATTTCAACCTGTCTGTATCTGTCTCCGATGGGTTCATGCGTAAAGCTACAGCCGAGGACCCCTATCCTCTATATGCATTGTATAATCCACGTTTAAACGTACCATATTATGACCCGGAGACCGGTGAGGAGGCCGGGCTTGATGCCACTGCTGTATTTGATTTGATCGTCCAAAAAGCCTGGGAAAAAGGCGATCCCGGGATTATCTTTATCGATCAAATGAACCGTTACAACCCCACACCGCACGTCGGCAAATACGAAACCACTAACCCCTGTGGTGAGCAACCCCTGCTTCCTTTCGAGGCCTGCTGCCTTGGCTCGATCAACCTGGGCAAATTTGTGACGTCAAAGGGTAAAATTGACTGGAAAGGCCTCGCAGACTCAGTTAAAACAGCGGTTCACTTTCTTGACAATGTTATTGATGCCAGCAATTACGTAATCCCGGAAATCGCAGCCATGCACAAGGAAGGGAACCGCAAAATAGGGCTGGGAATCATGGGCTGGCATGACATGCTGGTCAAACTGGGTATCAACTATGACAGTGAAAAAGCCATTGAAACTGCGGATAAAGTGATGGGATACATCAATACCGAGGCTAAAAACAAATCGGTAGAACTGGCCGAAGAAAGAGGGGTTTTCCCCAATTTCAAGGGAAGTATTTACGACACCGGAAAAGACGAAGACCGGGTCAGGAATGCTACCAGGACTACGATTGCCCCTACAGGGACCATTTCTATTTTGGCTTCTTCCAGCAGCGGGATCGAGCCCTATTTCAGCATTGCTTTTATCCGGAAAAATATTTTAGACGGTGTCGATATGCCGGAAGTGAACCCGCTCTTTTTAGAAGTTGCTAAAAATGAAGGTTTTTACGGCGAAGGGTTGATCCAAGAAATAGCCCAGAGCGGAAAAATCCCGGACGATTCCCCGGTGCCGCAAAAGTACCAGGAGCTGTTTAAAACGGCAATGGAAATCGATTATAACTGGCATATCCGCCACCAGGCGGCATTTCAAAAACATACCGACAATGCTGTCAGTAAAACCATCAACCTGAAACAGGATGCTACCGTTGAAGATGTTAAAAATGCCTATATAACCGCCTGGAAAGCAGGCTGCAAGGGCATAACCGTATACAGGGATACTTCCCGCTCCAAGCAAGTATTAAATGTTGGTGACGGAACCCAGGAAGAATATTTAAAACCGATCAAAAGGCCAAAAACCTTAAGCGGTCAAACAACCAGCATCGGCACCGCCCTGGGCAACCTCTTTGTGACGGTAAATTCAGCCGACGGCAAACCGTTTGAACTATTTGCCCAAATCGGCAAAGCTGGCAGTGATGTGGTCGCCTTTACCGAAGCAATTGCCCGCCTTGTATCCCTGGCCCTGCGCTGCGGTGTAAGCGTAGACGAAATAGTAACTCAGCTGGAAGGTATCGGCGGTGCCCGATCGGTAGGCTTCGGGCCAAACCGGATCAGGAGCGTCCCTGACGCTATCGGGCAGGCCTTAAAAAACCTGGCCCAGGCTGAAATAGACAGCAGTAATCCTGGTAAGGGACATGCCCGGGAACTCTGCCCGGACTGCGGCACCGGTGCCCTGATTAGAGCTGAAGGCTGCCTTAAATGCGAAGCCTGTGGTTTTAGTGAGTGTTGATAAAAAAAAGCTGCCTGAATAAATTGCTTAAATATCCAGTCCGCAATACTTTGAAGCTATGAGAGCGTATGCCTGGAACCCTTCATATAATTCAGCAGCGGTTATGTATTCATCAGGGCTGTGAGAACGGGATATGTTACCCGGTCCATACACCACCGTAGCTATGTTCCCATAGTAATTTAAAATGGCCGCATCCGTCCAACCTCTCCTGGTAGTCAGGCGGGGAGGTTCTTGGGTGAGATATTGCAGGACAGATTTAACACTTTCCACCAGAGGATCATCAGGTGATGTCTCCATGGGGACGTGATCATATTTTTTCATCAGGTTGGATTCCATCCGGCGCATAACCCCTTTAAAATCTGGGTCTTCCAGGGAAAGTTCTTCTAAAATATCTTCGTATTCTTTAAGCACATCCTCGAGGTTTTCCTGCGGTGTATACCGGCGGTCAAGCTGGATAATACAGCGATCTGCTACAGTGCTTGGCTGCTGACCTCCGTTGATCAACCCAAAATTCATGACCGACGGTCCCATGTAAGGGTGCTGCAGTCCTTTTAACCGGGGTATAATTTTTTCTTCAACCCGATTTATAAATTTGGCCGCCTTGACTATGGCATTAATCCCTGCTTCCGGGATGCCACCGTGAGCCGGCTTGCCTGTAATTTCAAACTCCAACCACTCCAGGCCCCTGTGGCCAATAGCATATTCCCGGTTTGAAGGTTCTCCAACTATGGCTCCGTCGACTTTAAAGCCCGATTCGATTAAAGATTCAGTGCCATCACTGTTTGTTTCTTCAGCCAAAACACCGGTAAAGTACAAATCGCCTGCCAGGCGTAGCCCGGAACGCTTAAAAGCAAGCAGGGCATAGATCATCGAAGCAACCGGCCCTTTCATGTCATTAGTTCCCCTGCCATATATTTTTCCATCTTCCATAACAGCGCCAAATGGTTCTACGGTCATATTATAAGGAGGAACGGTATCTAAGTGTCCGTTAAATGCCAGGCTTCGTCCCTTTCCTTTACCGGGCAATTTGGCAATAATGTTATATCGATCACCTTCGACAGGTTGCAATTCATATTCAACTTCCTGTTTATAAAAAAATTTTTCAAGAGCATTAACCACTTCTATTTCCTGTCCGGGGACTTCCCAGTGACTGGGAATAGAGACCAGTTCCCTGGTTAGTTTAACTATTTCTTCTTCTGAAACATGTCCTGACAGTTCTTTAATGATCAACTGTTCATTCATCATTCTACCCCCCGTATTATATTATTGATCTGAAAAACCCGGCATGATCAATATTTGATCCTTCAAGCTCATATGCTCATTAATTTTACCGGTAAAGAAATGCGCCGGGCATGGCACCGGTCATTTCACCATCTCTTACAACCTCCACCCCGTTGACAATTACAGAGTTAATACCACCCGGTGATAAAGCCGGTTGTTCATAAGTAGCCCTGTCAATAATATTTTCATAATCAAAAATCGTTACATCAGCAAAATATCCTGTTCTTATCCTGCCCCGAGAATCCAGGCGGAGGCGTTTAGCAGGCAAACCGGTCATCTTATAGATTGCAGTAACAAGCTCCAGGTAACCTTTTTCCCTGACATAATGCCCCAGGACCCTGGGAAATGTGCCGGCTGAACGGGGATGGCCGCGGCCCTTTATAATCCTGCCGTCGCTGGCAATAATTGCCATAGGGTGCTGGATTGCCCTGATTATCTCCTCTTCATCCATCACAAAAGCAACTACCATGGTTTCCGGTTCATTAGACCTTTTTTCCATAAATATCTCAGGGGTACATAATTCTCCGCAATATTTACCTTCCACTACCTTGATTGCCGAATAGTCAACTCCCCACCTTTGCAGGCAGCCTTCATCAAAGACTGCACTGCCTATGAGCGAACAAAAAGCGGCATAGGGGTAAACATCAAAACCAACATCAACTCCGGCATTGTATGCTGACTCAATCATGGATAGCGCTTCATCAGTTTTTCCGAAAGCGGTGCCGCTTCCCAGGTGGGATATCTGCATCCTTACCCCCGTTTCCCGGGCCACAATAATAAGTTCTGCTACCGCCTCCAGCGCACGCTCACCGTCAAAGCGGTAATGAACAGAAACCAACCGGTCTTCATATTCTGCAACTGTTTTACTTAATTCAAGTAATTCTTCCGTAGAAGCTCCGGGGGTATATTCAAGACCGACTGACAAACCTGAAGCCCCTTTGTTCAATGCTTCCCGGAGCAAGTCAACCATCTTATCTGCCTGATTTTTGGTTGCCCGGCTGTAGCGGTCAGTACAGCCAACGGCTTCTCTTAAAAAAGCATGTCCGGAAAGTGCAGCATAATTTAGCGGTGCTCCATTTTTCTCCAGAGCTTCCCGGTAATCATCTAAAACAACCGGCCCCATACCGCAATTGCCACCTATTGTAGTGGTAACTCCCATTAACACGGAACTTTCAAAGATGCCCTTTTCTATACTTCCTTCTTTAACCGCATTTTCGTGGCTGTGAAGGTCGATAAAGCCCGGGCTAACAAAACATCCGGCAGCATCAATTTCCCGGGTTGCCTTCACTACTTCAGAACCAATGTATGCAATCCGGTCATTCTCAACCCCTATATTTGCCTCATAAATGCCGTCAACGGGGTCAATAATATTTCCGCCTTTAATTACAAGATCATACACCTTTTAATTCCTCCTATCGCAAGGCAATCATTTCCTTAATATGGTTCTACGCAGAGATTATTAAACCTTTTTAAAATATGTTGATTATAAAAAATTATTTTACCGGCACCTGCTTCAACAGCAAGCTGTACATCCTTTTATTACCTGTTAAAATTTTTTTCTGCAGGAATATTAAAAATACTGTCGAATCAGTTTGTATATGTTTTTGAGGCATTTTTTTTGCCTTTTAGAAAGCTTTAACCGGGGGGTGGTTCAATTCCTTGTCCAAGAACTTTAAACTTCTGCAGCTACAGGTTAATGATTGAACAAACTACTGGACATTAACGGAGGTGCTAAATTGAAAGCCAAAATTCCCCATGTCTTTGTCTTGCTGATGATTATGATCATCATCGGGGCCGCACTCACTTACATTGTTCCTGCAGGCGAATTTGAAAGAGTCGAAGACCCGGAAACAGGAAGAACGGTTATTGACCCGGACTCATTTGAGTATGTAGATCCTTCTCCTGTCGGGCCTTTTGAGATCTTTATGAGTGTCCAGCTGGGAATGATCGACGCCGCTAATATTATCTTTTTCGTTTTCATTGTGGGCGGCGCTTTTGGGATGATCAGGGCTACCGGGGTAATTGAAGCCGGTATCGGCAGAGCGATGAACAAGCTTCAGGGAAGAGAAATACTGCTACTCGTCGGGATTATGCTGATTACCGCCCTGGGGGGTGCTTCTTTCGGCCTTGCGGAAGAATTTATTCCCCTGGTCCCGGTGGGAGTGCTTCTGGCCAGAAAACTCCGCTATGATGCAATGGTGGGGATGGCCATTTTCATGGTTGCGGTTAGAGGTGGTTTCGCCAGTGGAGCGATGAACCCGTTTACAGTTGGGGTTGCCCAGGGAATTGCCGAACTGCCGATTTTTTCTGGTTTAGGCTTTAGGTGGGCCATTTTCGCAGTAATTACCTTAGTTACTATCTTGTACGTGCTCCGTTACGCTAAAAAGGTAAAAGAAAACCCCGAAAACGGAGTAATGTATGACCTTGAACTTGAAGCGGCCAGAGAAAATGATGTACACTCAGAAGAAGTCCCAGAATACGAGCCGAGACACACCAGGGTTTTGGTTGTAGCATTAATCGGCTTCATCGCCCTTATTTACGGGGTGCTTGAATTGGGCTGGTTTATCAACGAACTGGCTACATTGTTCTTAATCCTGGGAATTGTAGGGGGCCTGGTCGGTGGTGTAGGCCCGAACAGGCTGGCTGAAGGATTCGTGGCAGGAGCAAAAGACCTTGCGCTAGGCGCTTTGGTGATCGGAATTGCTCGCGGCATCCTGGTTGTTCTCGAACAGGGCTTGATTGTGGACACAATCATTTTCTCTGCCGGCTCCTGGCTTGCTGCAATGCCTACTATGCTTGCTGCCAACGGTATGTTTGTATTCCACCTGCTTTTTAACTTCCTGGTGCCATCCGGAAGCGGCCAGGCCGCGACTACAATGCCGATCATGGTTCCCATCGCCGATTTGGCAGATATTACCAGGCAAACTGCTGTTGTTGCCTACAACCTCGGTGACGGAATGAGCAACCAGATCTTCCCCACAGTCGGTGCCTTAATGGCAGCGCTGGGTCTGGCCAATATTCCATATGAACGATACTTTAAGTTCATCTGGCCCCTGGTGCTAATCTATGCCCTGATTGGGTTTATATTTGTCACCATTGCCGTAGCCATTAACCTCGGACCATTTTAAGATATTAACAATCAAGATATAAGTGGTTTTCTTATAAAAGAGGCGGATTTTTAAACCCGCCTCTTTTTTTTATAAGTTTTGAGTCCCAGTTTTTGAAAGGAAAATAATATTGTCTGTTCATCCTTGTATGCGGTTCTTGTTCATCGGGCCGGGGTTTTGCCTCCGGCTTCCTTCAGATTCCGCCTCGCGGCGGACAACCTTGCCTTCAGCTAGTGGTTCCCACTGCCAGGCCCACAGCGGACTTTCACTGCCAAGTTAACATCTATGCCGGGCGCACACTTAAAAACCACCCCTTCGGGGTGGTTTAATATTAGAGCACTCAACTAAGCTTTATTTCGTGGTGCCGGAGACCGGACTTGAACCGGTACGGACAATTGATTGTCCGAGGGATTTTAAGTCCCTTGCGTCTGCCAGTTCCGCCACTCCGGCAAAATTTGGAGGCGACACCCGGATTCGAACCGGGGATGGAGGATTTGCAGTCCTCTGCCTTACCACTTGGCTATGTCGCCGTAAATGGAGCGGAAGACGGGATTCGAACCCGCGACCCTCGCCTTGGCAAGGCGATGCTCTACCACTGAGCTACTCCCGCATGTT
>PUKR01000172.1 GCA_003552365.1 Syntrophomonadaceae bacterium | reverse complement strand
CCCCTGTATATGATCCCCATGCAGTTGAGATCAAGAGGTATCAGTTTTGGCTGGATGGAGATTACTTCCGTGCTTCAGGTGATCCGGATCAGGAACCTTATACTATCGTGATACCACCGCCCAATGTGACCGGTTCACTGCATATGGGCCATGCCCTGAACAATACTGTGCAGGATGTTTTAATTCGCAGGAGCCGGATGCAGGGGTACGATACTCTCTGGCTTCCGGGTTGCGACCATGCCGGTATTGCCACCCAGAACGTGGTGGAGAAGCATCTCGCTGAGGAAGGAATCAACAGCCGGGAGCTGGGCCGGGAGGCTTTTTTGGAAAGAGTTTGGGCCTGGAAAGATACTTATCATGAGAGGATTACCCGGCAGCTGTATCGCCTGGGTGTTTCTTGCGACTGGTCCCGGGAACGCTTTACCATGGACGAAGGATGTTCCAACGCTGTGCGTAAGGTCTTTGTGGACCTTTACCATCGCGGACTGATTTACCGGGGCGATTACATGATTAATTGGTGCGCCAGGTGTGCCACCGCCCTCTCTGATATCGAAGTAGAACATGAAGGGGAAGCGGCTACGATTACTCATATAAAATATCCCCTGGTCAGGGGGGATGGTTATATAACTGTGGCTACCACCCGGCCAGAGTCGATGCTTGGTGATACAGGGGTAGCGGTTCATCCCGATGATGAAAGGTACCGCGACCTTGTAGGGGAAAAAGTGGTCCTGCCGTTGCTTAATCGTGAAATACCGGTTGTAGCCGATGAATATGTAGACCCGGAATTTGGCAGCGGAGCGGTTAAAGTTACGCCGGGACATGATCCCAATGACCTTGCGATAGGATGGCGTCATGATTTGGAAATCCTTAAGGTTATCGGCGAAGATGCAAAAATGACTGCGGTAGCCGGTCAATATCAAGGAATGGACCGGTTTGCTTGCCGCAAACAGGTTGTAGAAGATCTCAAAGCCCTGGGGTTGATTGAAAAAATAGAGGATTATGAGCACTCCGTCGGTCACTGTCAGCGTTGTGATACCGTTGTCGAACCGCTTATTTCCCGGCAGTGGTTTGTGAAAATGAAACCCCTGGCTGAACCTGCTATTGAAGCAGTAGACCGGGGGCAGACAAGTTTTGTTCCACCTCGCTTTGCCAGGATTTATAAAGATTGGCTGGAAAATATCCGTGACTGGTGTATTTCACGCCAGATTTGGTGGGGGCACCGGATCCCGGCCTGGTATTGTCCCTGCGGGGAAGTTATTGTCGATTATGAAGAACCCGAAAGCTGTCCCTCATGCGGTGGAGGCGAGCTGAGACAGGATCCCGATGTTTTGGACACCTGGTTCAGTTCAGCCCTGTGGCCTTTTTCAACTCTTGGCTGGCCGGAAGAAACCCATGATTTAAAACATTTTTACCCCACCACGGTCCTGGTTACCGCTTATGATATTATTTTCTTCTGGGTTGCACGGATGATGTTCATGGGCCTGGCTTTTATGAACGATGTGCCTTTTTATACCGTTTATATCACCGGGCTGGTTCGGGATGCCCTGGGTCGAAAAATGAGCAAGTCTCTTGGCAACGGAGTGGATCCTTTAGAGGTGATCGAAAACTACGGAGCCGATACCCTGCGTTTTACCCTGGTAACCGCTCAAACCCCGGGAAATGATCAACGGTTCAGGCAGGAAACCGTGGAGGCGGGACGTAATTTCGCCAATAAGGTATGGAATGCTTCCCGTTTTGTTTTGATGAACTTAAACCAGGATGGACATAGAGGTAATCTACCGGAACGCTTTGATCCAAACCGGCTGCCGGAAGGGCTGAACCGGGTTGATTGCTGGATCCTGCATCGCTTTAACCAAACTGTGCGAAAAACCAATCAGCTGCTTGATCAATATGAATTGGGTGAGGCGGCTAAAACTATCTATGAGTACCTGTGGAATGATTACTGTGACTGGTATGTTGAAGTAAGCAAGCATTACTTATACCGGGATGGCGAAGAGCAGAAAGCTGAACTAGACAGCCAGCGGACCCGTAGTTTGCTGGTATATCTCCTGGACGGGGTTATGCGCTTGCTTCACCCGGTAATGCCTTTCATAACTGAAGAAATATGGCAACAGCTTCCCCATAAAGAAGAAGAAGCGCTTGTGGTAGCTGCCTGGCCTGAAGCTGAAGGAGCACTTCATTTTCCAAAAGAAGCCGAAGAATTTGCCATGGTGCAGGAGGTTATCAGGTCAATCAGAAACCTGCGCAGCCAGGTTCAATTGCCCCCGGGTAAGAAAACACCGGTAATTATCCGTGCCGGGGGTAACAATAAAGTTTGCCTGGAAGAAGAAGCACATCATATCAATGATCTTGCTTTTGCAGAACCGGTTACAGTTGATCCGGATCTTGAGAAGCCGAAACAAGCCCTTACTGCGATTATCGGTGAAGACGTAGAAGTATACCTCCCTCTTGAAGGAGTTATAGACCTGGAAGCTGAAATAGCCCGGTTGAAGAAAGAAGTCGGCCAGCTGGAAGAGGAGATAAAAAAAACCGAAGGAAAATTAAACAATAAGAATTTTAGAGAAAAAGCTCCGGCAGACGTGGTTGATAAAGAAAAAGCACGCCGTGAGGAGCAGGAAGCAAAAATGCAAAAATTACAGCAAAGATTGCAGGAGCTAAGTTAAATAATGAACGATGAAAAAAGATACCGGGAATCCCTGGATTGGATTCACGGATTAAGCCGTTTTGGGACCAGGCCCGGCCTGGAAAGAATTACTGCTTTACTAAAGAAACTTGGCAATCCGCACCGCAGGGTTAATTTTGTCCATATAGCCGGAACTAACGGGAAGGGTTCTACTGCTGCCATACTTGCTTCAATTATGCGGGCAGCCGGTTACCGAACAGGCCTTTATACTTCTCCCTACCTGCTTTCTTTTAGCAACCGCATGGCTGTAAATGGCGATGATATCAGCCCCGGAGAGCTTGCTGACCTGGTAGACGAAATTCGTCCCCTGGTGGAACAAATCAGTGCCGACAATCGGTTCGGCCATCCCACAGAATTTGAGGTTGTCACAGTTCTTGCGCTTATTTATTTTGCAAGAAAAGAGGTTGACCTGGTGGTTTTGGAAGTGGGGTTGGGGGGAAGGCTGGATGCCACAAATGTGGTCATTCCCCTGTTAAGTGTGATCACCAATGTCAGCCTGGAGCATACTGATGTGCTTGGCGATACAGTAGGGCAGGTGGCCAAAGAAAAAGCCGGCATTATTAAGAAAGGTGTGCCTGTACTTACTGCTGCTGAAAACCATGAAGTCCTGGAAGCGATCAGGCACCGGGCTGAAGAAATGGTTAGCGATACTTATTATGTCACACCGGAACAGCATGATAAAAGCGGAGCGAATCCCTGTCAAATGAAGAAAAAAGGCGCAATTTTCAAGCGGGTGGCAATTAACGATTATGGGCAAAGTTTTTATTACCGGGGACTTAACCGGGAATTAAACAACCTGTTTATTCCCCTGCGAGGCGATTACCAGGTTACCAATGCCGCAACGGCTATCGCCGCTGCCGAATTAATTGACGGAGATAATTTTAAAATTAATGAAAAAGCTATACGGGAAGGTCTGTCTGCTGTTTACTGGCCCGGCCGAATGGAGCTTTTACAGGAAAAGCCAAAGCTGGTTATGGACGGAGCTCACAACCCTGCAGCAATAAAATGCCTTGCAAATGCTCTACCGGAATACTTTGATTACCGCAAAGTGATACTTGTGTTCGGAATTATGGCCGATAAAGATAAAATAGCAATGATGGGAAATATTTTACCGCTTGCCGATAAAATTATTTTTACCAGGGCTTCCATCCCCCGGGCTGCCGATCCGTATATTTTGGAAGAAGTGGCAATAAATGAATTGCAGTTCAACCGGGATAGGATAGAAGTAGTTGAAGATTACAGCAAGGCCCTGGAAAAAGCTTTTAATTTGGCAGGCATTGATGACCTGGTGCTGGTAAGCGGTTCTTTTTATACGGTAAGCGATATCCGTGCTTACTGGGAAGAGCACTTAAAAATTAAGTCTTGTGAGTAAAATAATAGTGAAAAATATTTGAATGTAAATAAATTATTGATTTGTTCTTTTTTAAGCTGTTGCATTAAAATAAGCGTTTTTTGGCAGGACTTTGCGATTATTTAACGAAAAGTAGTTAAGTCAATTCATAGGAATTCTATTTTTTTTACGTATGAAAGATGCTGAATCCTGAATAAGACTAATTGGGCTTTTAAGCAAGATAACAGTTCGAAAGGGTGATAATAACTAATGGCCAAGGAACTTTTTATGGGTGGAGTCCACCCTGAAGATCAAAAACAATTTACATCATCGCTGGCCATTGAAAAGATGCCGCTTCCAGAAAAAGTGGTTATACCCATGCAGCAGCACATCGGAGCCCCCTGCGAGTTACTTGCCGATGTTGAAAAAATTGAAAAGGGAGCTGAGATAAGAACCGGTCAAAAACTGGGCGATAACAAAGGGTTTGTTTCTGCCCCGGTTCATTCTTCGATATCGGGAACGGTGGTTGATATTGGACAGCACAGCCATCCGCTCGGAGTGAAAATTAACGCGGTAACCATTGAATCGGATGGTATGGATCAGTGGGATGATAATATAAAACCAAATCCTGATTTAGATAAGCTTTCACCGGAAGATATCAGAAAAATTGTTAGAGAAGCCGGTATTGTTGGCCTGGGGGGAGCTACTTTTCCTGCCCACGTTAAGTTGTCTCCACCGGAAGACAAGCCAATTGATCTGGTAATTATAAACGGTTCAGAGTGTGAACCTTATCTAACTGCCGATCACCGGGTCATGCTTGAGAAGACGGAAGAAATTGTTTTTGGTTTGAAGGCAATGATAAAAGCGCTTGGCGCAGATAGAGGCATCATCGGAATTGAAGATAACAAACCGGATGCAATTAAGGTTATGGAAGATGCTGTTGCCGGCGAGCAGAATATCCAGGTAATTTCCCTGCATACAAAATACCCGCAGGGTGCGGAAAAAATGTTAATTTATGCTACTACGGGCAGGGTAGTTCCGGCAGAAGGAGCCCTGCCCCTGGAAGTCGGAGTGGTGAATCATAATGTTGGTACTGCAGTGGCTATTACTCAAGCGATCCGGCAGGGAAAACCTCTGGTGGAAAGAACGCTTACTGTTACCGGTTCGGGGATAAAAGAGCCCAAAAACCTCCAGGTCAGGATAGGGACTCTAGTTTCCGATGTTATTGAATATTGCGGGGGAATGAGTGAGTCCACGGTAAAGCTGGTTGTTGGCGGGCCGATGATGGGTTTAGCCCAGCCAACGCCTGATATTCCGGTTATAAAAGGGACTTCCGGCATTCTTGCTTTGACTGATGAAGATGTGCATTTGGTGGAAAGCAGCCCATGTATTCGCTGTGCCAAATGTGTCGATTCCTGCCCGGTGCAGCTTCTGCCTACTACTATAGCCCAGGTAACAGAATTTGGCGATTACAAAAAAGCTGAACAATTAAACGCACTTGACTGTTTTGAGTGCGGGTGTTGTTCGTATGTTTGCCCGTCTAAAATACCTTTAACCCAGTGGATTAGAATTGCCAAGGCTGAAATAATGAACAGGAAGAAACAGAACAAGTAGGCCTTTGATCGGGGAAGGATGTGTTTGAAATTAGCGAAAAATTAGTAGTATCTTCTTCACCTCATATACGTTCAAGTGATAGTGTGCAGAGCATTATGTTCGATGTTATGGTAGCCCTTTTTCCGGCAGCTTTAATGGCGGTGTTGTTATTCGGATACAGGGCTTTGTTGATTATGGTTCTATCGGTTACCGCTGCCATAGTTGTCGAAGCTATATGGCTAAGAAAACGCGATAACTTTTTGGGAGACGGCAGCGCTGCTGTCACGGGTTTGCTTTTAGCTTTGACCCTTCCCCCGACTATTCCCTGGTGGACAGCAGTTGTGGGTTCCGTTTCGGCAATTATTATAGGTAAACAGGTTTTTGGCGGAATTGGTTATAACATTTTTAATCCGGCACTGGTTGGCCGGGCGATCCTGGTTGTTTCCTGGGGTGGATATATGGCCGGGGATGTCTGGGCCTTGCCGCAGCCTTTTGCTTTTACCGCAGATGTTTCCGCTGTAACAGGGGCCACTGTTTTGGCCGCCCCGCAGGAGGCGCTGGCCCACAGCTTACCGGAAATATTTATTGGAAATATAGGAGGATCCCTGGGAGAAACCTCTGCCCTGGCTTTATTGATAGGGGGTATATGGTTAATTTACAGGGGCCACATTGATTTTAGGATTCCCGGTGGATTTATTGGGACGGTCTTTGTCCTGGGCACGATTTTTGGTGGAGGATTTTATGAAAACTACCTGCTTACCGGGTTATTCCATGTCCTGGCAGGAGGAGTAATGATCGGGGCTATTTTTATGGCCACCGATATGGTTACTACTCCGGTTACTCCACAGGGGCGTATTATTTTTGGAATTGGTTGTGGCTTGATCACCATGCTGATCAGGTTGTGGGGCACATATCCGGAAGGGGTTTCTTTTGCAATCCTGCTGATGAACGCAGTAACCCCCATTATTGATAATTTTACAACACCCCGACAGTTTGGTGGGGAGGTGAGAAAAAGTGCATAACATTATCCGCCTTTCTTCAGTGCTGGTATTGGTGGCTATGTTATCCGCTGCCCTGCTTACCGGGTTACATAATTTAACGGAACCGGTGATCCGGGAAAGAGAAGAAAGAGAATATATCGAAGCCCTGGAAAAATTTTTCCCCGACCTTGATAATTTTGAGAGCGAAACAGTAGACGGAGAAAGCTTTGATCTGGTTTACGATCAGGAAGGCGAATTGCTGGGAATAATGGCTACAGTATCGACGCAGGGTTATGACGGAACAATAAGATATAATCTTGCGGTGGATGATGAAGGAATTATTAAAGGCATTATAGTTACGAGCCACTCTGAAACCCCTGGTATCGGTGATGTGATTACAACCAGTGACTTCCAGGAACAATTTATCGGTAAAGGCTATGATGATCAAATCCAGGATGGTGAGGATGTTGATGCAGTTAGTGGCGCTACTGAGAGCACCGCAGCAATGATTGGTTCGATACGCAGGACAGTGGTTAATATCGGTGAACATTTTCTGGGTAAGGAAGTAGCCTCTTCTGATATCCCTTCAGTTGAAGACGGTGTATACCATGGAAGTGCGGAAGGAACCAGGGGAACTTTGACGGTTGAAGTTGAAATCTCGGAGGGAAGGCTGGAACGTATTGAGGTTATTGAACAAAACGAAACTGATGCGTACTTTGTAGAATCTTATCCATTAATCCCGGAAAAAATTGTTGAGGAACAAAGTTTGAATGTCGATACACAGACCGGGGCTACTTTGAGTGCGGAGCGAATTATTTTTGCCGTGGAGAATGCCCTAAAGAGCACACCTGTAGAAGAAGGCAGTGGAGGTGACGGAACAGTTGAGTGATAAAAGTGTTTATGTTCAAGACTTGACCAGGGGTATCGTTCGCGAAAACCCGGTTTTCAAATTGCTGCTTGGATTGTGCCCGGTGCTGGGTGTTACTGCCTTTTTTATAAATGGAGTGGGGATGGGAATTGCTGCAACCGCAGTACTGGTTGCTTCAAATGTGGTGATCTCCAGTCTCAAAAAATTTATTCCGCCCCAGGTGCGGATACCATGCTTTATTGTAGTGATCGCAACATTTGTAACTGTAATTGATATGGTTTTAGAGGCTTTTCAACCGGCACTTCACGAAGCGTTGGGCATTTTTGTCCCCTTAATTGTAGTTAACTGTGTTATACTGGGCAGGGCTGAAGCTTTTGCAGGCAAGCAGCCGGTAATTCGATCTTTGATTGACGGCATCGGGGTTGGCATTGGTTTTACCCTGGCCCTGGGGATATTGGCTTTTGTTCGTGAAGTTGCCGGACACGGCACCCTGATGGGGCCCGACCCGGAAAGCGCAGTCTACCTTTTTGGGCCGGGATTTGAGCCAATGGGCCTGTTTGCACAACCCCCCGGAGCTTTTATTGCCCTGGGATTGCTGTTGGGCATCTTTAACGTAATTTTTAAGAAGCTTAATATTAAATAACCGGGATATCCTTGAAAACGTAAATTTTTAGTTTAAATAAAATAACCGGTATCAGGAGGTTATTATGGAAAGACTGCTGGCAATAATTTTTATCTATATTTTGGTCGACAATTTTGTTTTGCAACGGTTTTTGGGGATTTGCCCATTTATCGGAGTTTCTCGTAAAATGGAAACCGCAATCGGTATGAGTATGGCCGTGATATTCGTAATGACCATGGCTACGCTTGTAACCTGGATTCTTAATACTTTTGTCTTGGTGCCATATGAGTTGGAATATCTGCAGATTGTCACGTTTATTTTGGTTATTGCTTCACTGGTTCAACTGGTAGAAACGGCGCTGCGAAAAATAAGTCCCACCCTGTACCAGGGTTTGGGGATCTTTTTACCGTTAATTACCACAAATTGCGCGATTATGGGGGTTGCTTTGCTTGCCGTCAGGGAAGAATTTACTTTTGTTGAAGCGGTTGTTTTTGGCATTGCCGCTTCGATCGGGTTTTCACTGGCCCTTGTTATCATGGCCGGAATTCGGGAAAGATTAGAGATGGCAAAAATTCCGGAAGCCCTGCAGGGGTCCGCAATTACTTTAATCACTGCCGGAATATTGTCGTTGGCCTTCCTTGGCTTTAGTGGTATGTTAACGCTGTAGGCGAATATCTTTAATGTTAAACATTGGTGCGAGGTGATTTAAAACGTGCAGATAGCATATGCAATTATTGCTTTAGGCTTGATCGGCCTTCTTTTTGGACTGCTATTGTCTATTGCAGCACGTGTTTTTGCGGTAAAAACTGATCCGAGAGTGGATGCAGTTAAAGATATCTTACCAGGAGCTAATTGCGGAGCTTGCGGTTATGCCGGTTGTGTTAATTTTGCGGCGGCGGTAGTCAAAGGAGAAGTGGCAGCTAACGCATGTATTCCCGGTGGAGAAGAAACCACCCGGGCTATCGCTGAAGAACTGGGACTCGAAGTAACCGACTCGGAACCGCTAATAGCGACCGTATTTTGTATCGGTGATAACGAACATGCTGCTGACTTGTTTATATATGACGGAGTAGAGGATTGCGAGGTAGCGGGGAGGTTTAACGGAGGATTTAAAGCTTGTGGTTACGGCTGCCTCGGGCTGGGTAATTGTGTTAGGGTCTGCCCGTTTGAAGCGATAGAAATCGGATCTCATGGTTTGCCAATTGTTGATCCTGATGCGTGCACCGGCTGCGGATTATGCGTAGAAGCCTGCCCGCGAGATCTGATCCAGACTCTCCCCAGGCGTTCAGGGCAAGGTCACCTGGTTTTGTGCAGTTCGCAGGATCGGGGTAAGACAGTTTCAAAGGCCTGTTCGGTTGGATGCATAGGCTGCAGGGCTTGTGTAAAAGAGTGTCCGCAGGAAGCTATAGAGATGGATGATAAGCTTGCAGTTATCGATATCGATAAATGTGATGATTGCGGCAGGTGTGTCCCGGTATGTCCGCCAGGGACAATTTACCCGCGGACTGCGCTGCCGATAATGCCCGGTGCGATCGAACAAAATAAAGAGAAAGCAGAAGCTGTATCGTCTGAAAAGGGCACTTAGAAGTTTTCATTTTTGAGCCTGGCATGTGAAATATTTATTATATTTTATTTTAAAAAAAATCTAATTCGAAACCTGGTGATGGATAAATTGAAAAGCAATTGGCTTAATTATATCGGTTTTACCCTCTTGTTATTAGGGTTTTGGATTGCTGTAAGCGGGACCTTCGATTTGCCACAGCTGGTTGTTGGCCTGGTGTCGGCGGCCTTTGTAGTCTACTTTAATCGGACCCTGTTGATCACTTCCCAGGAAAGGCCGGCGGTTACCTTGAAAAATGTGCTCTGGCTAACCGGCTATATACTGGTGCTGGTTAAAGAAATATTTATTGCCAATTTCCAGATAGCCTGGCTTGTGCTGCACCCGAAAATGCCGATTTACCCCAACCTCGTTTCGGTTGAGGTGGATCTGGAGACCACTGGCAGTCGCACTCTTTTCGGCAACTCTATTACTATGTGCCCGGGGACATTGACAGTCCTTGCCGACGAAAAAGACTACCTGGTCCATGCCCTCACCAAAGAAAGTGGTATTGCCATCCAGGACTGGCACCTGATGACCAGGCTTAAAGAAATGGAGGGCGATAAGTAGTGATTTATGAGCAAATCCTTGATATTTTATTTCCGGTAGGGGCAATCCTGGTTATGCTGACAATATTTGTTGCCATGATCAGGGCGCTTGCCGGGCCCACCGCGCCCGACCGGGTTGTCGCTATTAATATTATTACGACAAATACGCTGATCATTATTACCCTGATAGCCAGGATCTATGAACAGGTTTACTTCCTTGATATTGCCATGATTTATGCTTTAATGGGTTTTATTTTTACCATCGGTGTTGCCAAGTACCTGGAGAAAGGGGCGCTGGATTAACTAATACGATGCTCGAGACTATTTTGTACATCTTGTCAATCGTTTCAATGATCATCGGTCTTTTTTTCCTGGTTGTAGCTATAGTTGGTTTGCTGCGCCTGCCTGATGTATACAACCGCCTGCATGCCACATCAAAGTGTGATACACTCGGAGCCGGTTTGGTGCTGCTTTCCCTTGCGCTGCAAAGTGAAATGGCGGTGGCGATCAGGCTTGCTCTACTGATTTTATTTGTATTGATCACTAACCCGACGGCAGCCCATGTTATTGCCCGGGTCGCTTATACAACGGGGATCAAGCCGCAGATAGGCAGGAGTGATTCAAATGACTGACATTTTAACAGAAGTGTTGAATGCTTTATTACTGTTATTTTTAGTGGTATGTGCTATCGCCGTGGCCCAGATTCGTGATATGCTCAGCGCGGTAATTGTTTTTGCTTCCTTTGGTTTGATCATGGCCATTATCTGGCAGCAGCTGAGCGCACCCGATGTGGCCATGGTGGAAGCTGCCCTTGGTACCGGGGTTACTACCTTGCTGCTGATCGCGACAATCAGCAAAACCAGGCGGGCTGAATAGGGAGCCTGTGAGGGGGGATGTTTAAGTGGAAGATATTCTGTTTATTATTATCGCGGCTGTTTTTGCGATGCGCTACCTTCTGCGCCTCCAGGCAAGGGGTGTGTTTACAATATTGCTTGTCGGCTTGATTGGCTTTTTCTTTAGCTTTACTGTTGCCGAGATGCCGCCTTTTGGCGATCCCAACAACCCGGTATTTAACGAGATCCCTGTCCGCTACATGGAACAGGGGGTTGTCGATACCGGGGCGGTGAATATAGTCAGCAGCGTGATCATTGATTACCGTGCTTTTGATACCCTGGGTGAAGCTACTGTGCTTTTTGTAGCAATTGCCGCGGTGGTTGCCACCTTGAAATCTCACTCGTAACTGGGGGTAGATTGTACTGGAAGACCAAATTGTTCGTATAACCAGCAGGCTTGTGGTCCCATTTATCCAGGTTTATGGTATCTATATTGTGCTGCACGGCCATCTTTCCCCTGGCGGTGGGTTTTCCGGCGGAGCTATTTTTGGTGCGAGCCTTGTTCTTTTAGCCGTGTCTTTCAACCTTGAAGTGGGGGCAAGACAGATTTCAGAAGATGTTTCTTCCATCCTGGAAAGTGGCGGCGCTCTTGGATTTGTACTCACCGGACTGGTGGGAGTAGCTGTAGGAGGAAATTTTTTAGCCAACCGGGCTGCCGGATTCCCCATGGGGGAAGCTGGAGAACTCTTTAGTTCTGGTGCGATCATGATCATTACTGTTTTTCTCGGATTTAAAGTAGCTAGCACTATTGTGAGTTTTTTCTTTAACATTATCGAGGGGGAAGAGTAATATGGAAATGTTAATCAAGGTGCTGCATAACTATTACTATATGGCGGCGATTCTCCTTTTTGTTATCGGGATGCATACCATGCTTACCCATTCGAACCTGATCAAGAAGGTAATTGCCATGAATATAATGGATACCTCGGTATTTTTGCTCTTTGTTGCCGTCGGTTACACCTACGGAGGGCAAGCGCCGATTGTTCAGCAGGGGAAAGAAGTCATTTATATAAACCCCCTTCCGAGTTCGCTTATGCTCACCGGGATTGTTGTGGCCATCAGTATTACCGCTTATGCGCTTAGTTTAATCGTTAAAATATACCGTTATTATGGCACAGTGGATTACGACGAAATTTGCCTGATAAGGAGCCAGGAGTAGTGGGTCTAGCACAGCATTTTCCAGCATTAATCATAGCAATTCTATTAGGCATAGCCTTTTTATCACCCATTTTGTATCGTTGGGCCAGGAAAACAAGCGCTCCGGCTTTAATCACTGCCTTATCTCTTTCGCTGGTGATGGGAATTGTTTTATTGATCCAGGTTCACCAGGGAGGGACTTTTTATTACCACATGGGGGGGTGGCCGCCGCCATTTGGCGTTGAATTCAAGGTAGACTTCCTCAGGGTCTACATGCTCCTTGTCGTGCTTGCGGTAAGCTTGTGGATCATGGTTTATGCTTTAAAAGATTTGGAACATGAGCTGAAAACAGAGATGCTGGGCTGGTATTATTCCCTTTACGCCCTCCTGGTCGGCTCTATGGCCGGGATAGCCCTCACCAACGACCTGTTCAACCTGTTTGTGCTCATGGAGATATGCGCTATTTCAGCCTGTGCAATTATTTCGATCAAAGAAGATCGCGCTTGCCTGGAAGCCAGTTTTAAGTACTTAATTTTAAGCGCCATGGGTACAGGGTGTTTCTTGCTCGGAGTGGCCATGCTTTACATGGTCACCGGGCAATTTAATTATGACCTGGTAAATGAAGCCCTTCCGGCTGCCGTGGAACAGTATCCGAACAACATGTTCGCCGCCTCGTCGCTGTTCATTGTTGCTTTTGGGACGAAAGCCGCTCTTTTCCCACTGCATGTATGGCTCCCCGATGCCCATGCTTCGGCGCCATCGCCATCGAGCGCAATGCTTTCCGGTGTGGTAATTAAAATATATGCATTTGCGCTGTTTATTATGTTCTACCAGCTTTTCCCGCGACCGTTACTTGACTCGATACCGCTAAATGAAATTGTGCTCTGGTTGTCTACTGCCGGAATCATGTTTGGCTCGATATTTGCCATGGTGCAGGTAGATTTGAAGAAGATGCTCGCATATTCCAGCATCGGCCAGATTGGTTATGTGTTTCTAGGAATTGGGCTGGATGATACAATTGCCTTGACCGGCGGTTTTTACCATTTACTCGTACACGCTCTCATGAAATCTATGTTATTTATGGTAGCCGGAGTGATTATTTATTCGACCGGTATCCGTCAAATTAAGCAGCTTGCCGGGGTCGGGCAGGTTTTGCCTTTAACTATGATTGCTTTTACTGTAGGGGCCGCTTCGATGATTGGTATACCGGGAACCGGCGGTTTAATCAGTAAATGGTACCTGGCTCTCGGCGCTCTTGAAGTTGGGAGACCCTTTTTTGTGGTTATTATCCTGGCCAGCAGTTTGTTAAATGCAGTTTATTATATGCCGATTATTGTTAATGCTTTTATGCACCAGGAAACTTTCGAACATGAAGCTAAACCGGTGCCGCGGCAAATGTTGGTTACTCTGGTAATTGGGGTTCTCGCAGTTATCTTTTTCGGAGTTGCCCCCGGCCCTACATTAACCTTGCTGGAAAATGCCATAGCTCTTTTATTTTAATTTAAGCAATGTATTTAGATTGATATAAAGTTGCAATATATAATAAAAAGGACATTAATGAATGATGGAGGTGGCTTCGGTGGATGAAGCAACAGCAATCGCGGTTATACTATTTGTAATTTTATTTCCAATAGTAATGACCCCGGTTATCATGTCGGCCGGGGGTCGATCGGATAAATTGAGAAATGCCCTGACCCTGGGAACGAGTACGGTTACATTTATATTAACTATTTCACTCTACCCTGTGGTTATGAACGGGGAAATTATACAGTTAACCCTGTTTGAAATTCTCCCCGACCTGGAAATATCATTGCGGCTGGATATCCTGAGTTTTAACCTGGCAGCAATTGCTTCCTTTATCTGGTTGCTTTGTACAATCTATTCCCTTGACTATATGGCGGAAGAGCACGGAGGAAGCCGTTACTACCCGGTCCTTGTTTTTACCCTTGGCAGCTGCCTGGGAATATTTTTAGCCGGCGACTTTTTTACCCTCTTTGTGTTTTTTGAGCTGATGTCCCTGATTTCTTACATTTTGGTTGTCCACGAAGAAACTGAACAGGCACTCAAAGCAGGGTATAAATACCTGGTTATGACTATAATTGGTGGTTTAGCCTTATTCTTAGGGATAATTATTACTTTCGAGCTTGGCGGAACAGTATCGCTGGGCGTTGGGACGATTATCGATGAAGTTACCTTCCTTTCATTTTTAGCTTTTATTTGCTTTATCATAGGTTTTGGCATGAAGGCCGGGATGTTTCCTCTCCATGTCTGGCTTCCCGATGCTCACCCTGTTGCTCCATCACCGGCCAGCGCCCTTTTGTCCGGGGTTATGCTGAAAACCGGAGCATACGGCCTTTTCAGGGTTATTTTCCATGCCTTTTCGGTCGAGGTAATGCAGGCAAATAACTGGGATATTGTTCTGGGAGTTTTAGCGGTGATTACCATAATGCTGGGCTCTGCTGTAGCTTTAACCCAGAATGATATAAAGCGCCGCCTGGCTTATTCCAGCGTGGGGCAAATGGGCTATGTGCTTTTGGGTTTGAGTATCCTCAATGAAAATGCGATTACCGGGGCTATGTTCCATATTTTTTGCCATGCGATTATGAAAAGCTGCCTCTTCCTTGCTGCCGGGGCAATAATCTGGAAGACCGGTAAAAGGCTCATTTCTGATATGGGGGGAGTGGGCAGGGAAATGCCCTACACGCTTGGCTGCTTTTCTGTCGCGGCGCTCGCGATGATCGGTATTCCTCCCCTGAATGGATTTTTGAGCAAGTGGACGCTTGGCCTCGGGGCTCTTGATGCCAATATAACTGTATATGCTATAGTTTTATTAATCAGCAGTCTTTTAAATGCCCTTTATTACCTGCCTATCATTGTGCCCGCCTTTTTTGAAATTATTGGGGAAGATAAAGGCGCAAATGCTCATGCGCACGGCCATGGACATGCTTTAAATTTCAATGTTCAGGATGTGGCCCCGAGAATGCTGGCACCAATGGTTATTTTGGCGATAAGCACACTGCTGTTTGGACTTTCACCGATAAACGTGCAGTTCGAGTTGTCGCAAATAACTTCATGGTTTTTCCTGGAAGGTGGCATTTTTTAACCTTTTAAGGGGGCAAAATGTGTGGAAGCTTTAGCATACAGTACTTCTGTACCATTGTACCTGGTTTTAGTCCCTATGCTAACCGGGATAGTGCTTTATTTTGTTCCTGTTGAGCGGATGGTCACTCGCAAGGCTGCTGTATTATGCTCAGCGCTGTTTTCACTGGGCGGAGTGATCTGGCTTTTACCGCTGGTGCTTGTCGGTGAAGTAGGCTGCGATTTAATTGAGCTAATGCAGTTCAACTTAAATTTCAGGGTTGATTTGTTCGGTTGGATATTTGCATTATTAATTACCCTGATCTGGGTCCTTGCAACTATTTTTTCTTTTTCCTACATGGAGCACGAGCACCATTTGTGCCGTTATTATAGTTTTTTCATTTTTACGCTCGGTGCAATACTGGGGGTAATTTTTGCCGGCGACCTGTTTTCTTTGTTTATTTTTTTCGAGATCATGACTTTCAGCTCTTTTGTCCTGGTAATCCACAAGCAAAACCAGGAAGCTTTAAAAGCGGGATCGCTATATCTTTACATGGCTATTATTGGCGGTCTTTCTTTGCTGTTTGCCATCCTCTTGTTTTTTGGCAGTGCCGGTCACCTTAACATGGTCCCGGTGTTGGAAGAATTGGGAAACCAGCGCACGGCTATTTTTGTTTTATTTATGATCGGTTTTGGTATTAAAGCCGGAATAGTTCCGCTGCACATCTGGCTTCCCCTGGCCCACCCGGTAGCCCCTTCTCCGGCCAGTGCCCTGTTGTCAGGGATTATGATAAAGGCCGGTGCTTATGGTGTTTTAAGAGTCAGCTTGATTCTATTTCAGCCCGCCGGAGCCGGTAATGAAGTGGAATGGGTTTACGTATTTAACAGTGGAAATATTTTAATGTGGATTGGCATTGTGACCATGCTGGCCGGAGCGATTATGGCCTTGCTGCAAAGTAACACTAAACGGATATTAGCCTACAGCAGTATAAGTCAAATGGGTTATATTGTAACCGGGATAGGAGTTGCCATGCTGATGGGAGCGGACGGGGCAATGGGTTTTTCCGGCTCGCTCTACCACATTGCCAACCATGCTATTTTTAAAGCCGGGCTTTTTATTATGATTGGTGTAGTATATATGTATACCCACGAGCTGGACTTATCCCGCCTCGGGGGGATGGCCCGGAAGATGCCCCTGGTGGCAATTACTTTTGCTATAGCTGCCCTTGGCATTGCAGGAATTCCCGGTTTTAACGGGTTTGCCAGTAAAACTTTGGTGCACGATGCTCTTTTATATGCATACCAGCATCACGAAGTTTACGGGATTTTTGTGGCAGAGCGGTTTTTCGTAGTTACCAGTGCATTAACAATATGCTATTTTTTAAAGCTTTTTAAGGGTGTCTTTTTGGGTCCTGTCCCTGAAGATTTAGATCAGGAATACCGGATTGCGCCATCGGTTAATTTCGTGATTGTTATTTTTGCTCTTTTGGTGATAGGAATTGGCATTTCTCCAAACTTGCTCCTTGACGTTTTTATATTGCCGGCAGCTCATCTCTATGATTTTGCCGCTTCAAGCATCGAATACCTGCATGGTTTCCAGTTTTTCGCCTGGCAACCCCTAGAGGCAGTGCTGGTTGTTGTCCTGTTAGCCCTGTTTATTTACCTGCCGGCAGTTTCCAGGGGCTGGTTTGAATGGCAGCCGCCAGCCTGGTTAAGCATTCAAAAACTCGTGTTTGAACCGCTGCCTCGAGCGGTCCTGTCTTTTTTTTTCCGTGAGGTCAGCATCAATGATATGGCCCTGGGGCAGTTTTATGAACATAGCAGCAGCAGCAACGAGCAATCCTTGATTTACCTGGATAATCCTGGGCAGGAAGCTGAACCATCGCTGGATGAAGCCGGACAGTCGGCTTATTACTTTACAGGAAAAGGACTGGAACGGGAGCGCAGGTTAAAGGAACAGTTTCGCAGCAGTATTTTTTGGTGGGACCAGGATCAATGGAATATCAAAAACCTTAATTTTGACAACCTGCTCCTGGCTTTTGTTCTTGGAGTGATATTATTTATAGTTTTTTCGTACGGCAATTGATGACTGGTTTGGATTTGCAAATGTTTAACTATTGGCCCTTTTATCTGGTGCTTGACTTTAAAAAGATTTTAATCTACAACAAAGGTATACAACAAAGGTAAAAGAATAGCTGTGTAATGGAGTGATCTCAAATCGATATTTTTGTTATAGCAGGCATAGGAATACCTTTATTATTAATACCCGGAGTTCTATTCGGTCCGAAAGTTTTAAGATATATATTTATGATCGGGGTAATTGGGACTTTAATCTACCTTGCTTATTACGGTTGGACCGGAATTGAGCTGGGCAGTTATGTTGTCGGGGATGCTGTTTTAGCACCAATTTCTTTTGATGAACACCCCTACAGCAGAATTGCCGTCCTTGGTTTTACCCTGGTCGGTTCATTGTCCTTGCTTTACGGGTTGCAGCATTCAAAGCCAAGCGAACAGGCGGTGGCCCTTGCTGCTTTGGCCAGCGCTATAGGTATTGTTTTTTCCGATAATTTTATTACTCTTTTTATTTTCTGGGAAATGCTTACTTTGTCAACAGCCGGGCTGATCTTGCTGCGAAAAACCCCTGATGCTATCTATGCCGGGTTATATTTCCTTTCGTTTCACCTGGCAGGTGGACTGATAGTTTTGCTTGGCATTCTTCTGCACTACCAGGAAGCAGGCAATTTTATTTTGCAGGCCCCGCAGGGTGGGTTAACCTTCTTTATAGTTGGCTTTGGTTTTAAAGCTGCTTTCTTGCCCCTGCATATATGGGTAGCCCGGGGGTACCCCTCCGCTAATTTCCCTTCCAGTGTTATTTTGGCCGGATTAACTACAAAAATTGGGGTATTTGCCATTGCCAGGATCTTGCCTCCCAACGAAGTGATTATGTACATGGGAGCTTCTATGGCTGTTGCCGGGGTTACCATGGCTATGCTGCAGCACAATATGCGCCGCTTGCTTTCTTATCATATTATCAGCCAGGTTGGTTACATGGTCGCAGGTGTGGGTTTGGCAACCGAACTTGCCACAGACGGTGCGCTTTTGCATGTGGTTAACCACATGTTGTATAAAGCGCTTTTATTTATGAGTGTGGGAGCAGTTTTGCATGCTACCGGAACTGAAGACCTGCACGATTTAATCCACGAGGATTCCGAGGAAGAAGAAGCTAAAAAACAAAGTATCTGGCAGGCGATGCCGCTGGTTACATTTGGCGGAGTGGTTGGGGCCCTTGCTATTGCCGGTATTCCGCTGTTTAACGGATATGTCAGCAAGTACCTCTTAAAGTATGCTTTTTATGATCTGGGACCAGCAGAAATCATGTTAATGATCGCCAGCATCGGGACCGCTGCCTCATTTTGCAAGCTGATCGGTTTTGGTTTTATCAAGGGGCGGGCTGAAGTTAAAAATAAAACTTCGCTGGCCAGCCAGGTAGCCATTGTAGGGACTGCTGCTTTCTGTATTATCCTGGGTGTTTATCCTCAACTGGTATCGCCTTTAATCCCTTATGCTTCTGAGGTTCATAATATTTATACCACCAGCGGGATCTGGGGAGCCCTTCAACTTGGCATTGCCGGGTTACTGCTTTTCTTAAATTTATCTTCATTACTGAAGAAAGGCATTCACCTGCCTCCGTGGGTTAGCGTGGAGTACTTAATTTTTAAACCCCTTGGCCAGGGCGTCTATAATCGGTTTTGTCATTATGGAACCTCGATTGATTCTTCTGTAGATAATTTCTACATGAGATCGGGCCGGAAACTTTATGAATTCTGCCAGTATATTACTGCCATGGATAAAGGCATTGATACCGCTTTTGAACGTTCCGCTGAAATCGGTCGCGGTTTGGCCGAGCGGACGCGAATTCTTGACGAAACCATAGATGAAAGCTATGCTAAAACCGGTGATGCGGCGAAAAGAATTGCTTACCGTACCAAGAGCCTGGATGAAAGCATAGATCAAAGCTATGCTAAGACCGGTGAAGCAGCGAAAAAAATTGCTTATCGCTCCAGGAGTTTGGATGAAAGTATAGATGAAGGTTACATGAAAACCGGAAGTGCGATGCGGCGAATGGCTGACAGGTCCGGACAAGATGAAGAAGCTGAGGTTGAAAGGAGCGGTCTGGCAAAATGGCTCCGGTTTAATCCGGTTGAGTGGACTTCAAAAAACCTGAATTTTGACCAGTTGATCCTGGCTTTACTGCTTGGCGGTGTAATGCTGGTTATCTTTTATTTTGGTCGCTAAGGATGTGGATGGCTTAAATTTGAGGTGGGCCCTTTAGGTATGTATATGCAAAGCTCGGAGCAAGGCAATAATCAAGATAAATCTCTCCGGAAGAAATATATCAAGCCTATTTATATTATTCCTCTGGTTGTAGTAATTATCCTGGGCGGATATTTTTATTACAACGCTTATTATGCCCTTGATAGCTATGAATATACTCAAATTACCATGGATACGGTGGTGGATTTACGTTTTCAAACCATCGGTGAAAGATATGCCGCCCAAATTAAGGACCAGGTTTTTGATGAAATGGAGCGCCTGGAAGCTCTCTTTAGCCGGACTCTTGAAGACAGCGACGTTTACAGGGTAAATGAACAGGCAGGGAAAAAACCGGTTGAAGTAAGCAAAGAAGTTTTTTATGTGACCGAGAAGGCCCTGGAGTATGCCGAACTCAGTGACGGCGCGTTCGATCCCACTATTGCTCCAATAACTGACTTATGGGGGTTTTTGGAACATGATTACCGGGTTCCTTCTGCCGGGCAGCTTGAAGAAAAGCTGCCCCTGGTTGATTATGAAAAAATAGAACTTGATCATGAAGCGTCAACAATCTATTTGTCCGAAGAAGGTATGGCCCTTGAGCTGGGCGGTATTGCCAAGGGTTTCATTGTTGACCAGGCTATCGAAATGCTTCTACAAAAAGAGGTGGAGCATGCATTTGTAAATGCCGGGGGGGATATTGGGGTTATCGGTAGCAGGCCTGATGGAGAACCATGGCGAATCGGGGTGCGCAATCCCCGGCAGGAACAGGAGATGATTGCAGTTATTCCTGTATCTGATCAGATGGTAGCTACTTCCGGTGACTATGAACGTTCCTTCACAGAAAACGAAACTCGCTACCACCATATTCTTGATCCCGATACCGGGATGCCGACCGAAGATCTGGCCAGCATTACTATTTTAGCTGAATCTGTTTTGGAAGCCGATGTGCTTTCTACAACTTTGTTTATTCTTGGCCCGGTACAGGGGATGGATTTGATAGAGCAAAAAGCAGGAGTGGAGGGGATCCTGGTCACCCCGGATCTGGAAATTGAGGTCTCGAGCGGGATTGCAGACGTTGTCGAATTGCAGTAACTCTAAAGGTCTTTTTGCTCGAGCATTGTAGAGGGGTAATAAGATGGATAAACCGGGTTTGCAAATGCAAAGCCGTTTAAGATATTTAATTTACATGGCCCTGCTGGTTACTTTTGCGGTGGTAATCCACACCGTGGAAGCGGCCATGCCTCTTCCGATGCCTGTGCCGGGGGTAAGGATTGGGCTGGCCAATATTATTACCTTGCTGACCCTGGTTTTGTTTGGGTTGCGAAGCGGTTTGTTACTGGCCGTCCTCAGGTCAATCCTGGGCAGTATTTTTATTGGCGGCCTCTTCGGTTTTGGGTTCTGGTTGAGTATTACCGCCGGGGCGGCCAGTGCCCTGGCCATGTCCCTGGTTCTTGTGCTTCGCAATAAAGGCATGGTCAGCCTGCTTTCAGTGAGCGTGGTCGGTGCCGCAGTGCACAACCTGGTCCAACTTTCTATGGCCAGTGTGATTATAGCAAGTTTTGACCTGCTTATGGGTTATTTTCCTTTTTTGATCCTCCTTTCTGTCCCAACCGGAATTTTCACAGGCCTCGCCGCTAATTACCTGGAAGGGGTTACTTCCAGGATGATAAAACAAACAAATGCAGGGGGGGTGCAATGATGCTGATTTTGGCTTCTTCTTCACCCCGACGGGCCAACCTGCTTTGCCAGGTGGGGATTCCTTTTACCATAATTGAACCCACTATCCAGGAGAGTATGGAAAAAGGAGTGCCTGCCAGCGAAATGGTGGCCAGGCTGGCCTTAAATAAAGCGCTATCAGTTTCTGAAAAAGTAGAAGGCGGCTATGTTCTTTCAGCCGATACGGCAGTATTTTCCGGTACCGAGGTAATGGGGAAACCTGCTGATGAGAAGGATGCCCGCCGGATGTTAAGACAGCTAAGCGGTACAAAGCACCTGGTAATTTCAGGATTGGCTCTTGTTGATGCGGCAACCGGCTTTTATGAAAATGGTTTTTCTGAAACTTATGTCTGGCTGAAGCACTTAAGAGAAGATCAGATAAACAGCTACATTGCCACCGGTGAACCAATGGACAAGGCCGGGGCCTACGGGATTCAAGACCGGGCTGCCTTATTCGTGGAAAAAATTGACGGATGTTACTTCAACGTGGTCGGGCTTCCACTGGGACTGCTTTTTGATTTTTTTACACGGATGCAAATTCCAGCCTGGTTTAACAAGAGAGGATGAGGGATATGGATAATAAATCGATTATGATCAAGGATTTGCCTTTAGAGGAGCGGCCCCGGGAAAAATTAAAAGCGCTCGGTGCGGATGCTCTTTCAAATGCAGAACTACTGGCTATTCTGCTTAGATCGGGCAACAAAAACGAATCCGCGGTGCAGCTGGCTACAAAAATTATTTCCAGGGGTGGCGGTCTGCGGAATCTGCCCCAGCTGTCGCTTGAAGATTTGCAGGAAAACAAAGGGATTGGCCCGGATAAAGCTGTAATGATTAAAGCGGCTTTAGAGATGGGCAGCCGCCTGGCGACAACCCCGCGGGAAGAAAACAGCAGCATTACCACTCCCCGGCAGGCAGCGGACCTGTTCATGGAAGAACTGCGCTATAAGAAGAAGGAATATTTTAAGATTCTTTTACTCAACACCAAGAACCATGTAATTTCCAGGGAAGAGATATCTGTCGGCAGTTTAAGCGCTTCTATCGTGCATCCCAGAGAAATATTTACCCTGCCGCTACGTAAAAGTGCCGCTTCCATCATTTTGTTCCATAATCACCCCAGCGGTGATCCGGCTCCCAGCCAGGAAGACCTGGAGGTAACCAGGCGCCTGGTAGATGCCGGGAACATCCTGGGCATCGCAGTGCGTGATCACATAATCATTGGCGATGGCTGTTTCTTTAGCTTCAGGGAAAAAGGGCTGCTTTAGCTAGCTCTTATCAAAATAGGAATGATATGGTATTATAGGTTTTGAATGCAGGAACAGGAAAAGGGATAAGGATTGATTGGGGCAAGGGGACAGGTTCCTTGTCCCTTATTCCATGGAGTGGAAATTAAGCGGGTGACCGGAAATAATTAAGCCGTGTTTTTGTTTCTGGCCAGCTTTGAAATGTGATGTGTTAAAATGCAAACACAGAAAGATATATTAAAATATCTCCTGGGACAAGTATGGAAACCGGCCCGTTACACGGGCAACGAGTGGAATGCTGTTAAAAAAGAGCACTCAAGTGTTGATTTGCGGATGGCTTTTGCTTTTCCCGATCTTTACGAAGTTGGCATGTCGAACCATGGCTTGAAAATTTTGTATGAAAGCATAAACCGCAACCCGGGAATGTTAATGGAGCGGGTTTTTTCCCCAGCAACCGATATGGAAGAATTGCTGCGCAAATACAATCTCCCCCTTTTTAGCCTGGAAAGCCATAAACCGCTGAAAGAGTTTGATATAATCGGGTTTTCGCTCCAGTATGAGCTAAGCTATACTAATGTGCTCAACATGCTTGACCTGGCTGATATCCCGCTGCGAACCGAAGATCGCAAAGGTGATCACCCTTTGATTGTGGGGGGAGGGCCCTGTGCTTTTAACCCTGAACCCCTGGCTCCTTTTTTTGACTTGTTTGTGCTTGGTGAGGCAGAAGAATGTCTCCCCGCAATCCTTACCGGATACATGGATTTAAAGAGACATGGTTATGAGCGCAATGAAATTATTGCCCGGTTGTCAACTTTTGAGGGGGTCTATGTGCCTTCTTTATACAACCCGGCCTATTCCGGAGAAGAATTTATTGGAATGGAGCGGAAGGATGACCGGGCACCGGAAATGATCAGGAAGGTTACGGTTGAAAACCTTGATACGGCTCCCTTTCCCAAGGCCCCGCCGGTTCCCTATCTCCAAACCATACATGATCGGGCGGTTATCGAGCTGTTTCGTGGCTGCGGCAGGGGGTGCCGCTTCTGCCAGGCCGGTTATATTTTCAAGCCCGTCAGGCGTCGCAGCCGGGATAAACTTCAGCAAACCGCTAAAGAAATTATAGATAATACCGGTTACGAAGAACTATCACTGGTATCTTTGAGCAGCACAGATTACCCGCACCTTGAAGAGTTGATCAACAACTTGGACTCTGATTTATCTGCTAGAAAGGTTAAATGCAGCCTGCCATCCCTGCGCCTTGATTCTTATTCAATTAAGCTTGCCGATAAGTTGCACCAGGGCCGAAAAAGCAGTTTGACCTTTGCCCCGGAAGCTGCGACCGAAAGGTTAAGGAAAGTAATTAAAAAGAATATTACCGAAGAAGAAATCTTTACTTCTTTAGGGGATGCAATTGATGCTGGCTGGCAGGGTTTTAAACTATATTTTATGATTGGCTTGCCTGCAGAGCACGATGAAGATGTAGTGGAAATAGTTAACCTGTGCCGAAGATTAAGAGAATACTTTAAGGGCAGGGCAAAAAGAAAGATCAGTATAAATGTAAGTGTGGCCACTTTTGTGCCCAAGTCACATACCCCGTTTCAATGGGAGCCGCAGTTGTCAATGGATGAAGTCAACAGGCGCCAGGATATTTTGCGCACCGGGTTTAAAAAATTACGCGGGGTTGATTTTAGCTGGCATGATGCCAGGGCCAGCTTTTTAGAGGCGGTTTTTGCCCGGGGCGATCGTAAACTGGCCCCGGCGCTTGAACATGCCTGGCAGATGGGGTGCCGTTTTGATGGCTGGTCGGAATATTTCGACTTTAGCTTGTGGCAGAGGGCTTTTCAAAAAACTGCAGTGAGAGGGGAAGACTATGCCTATCGCCGTTTTTCCTACGATCAATGTTTGCCATGGGATCACCTGAGCTGCGGTGTAGATAAAAATATGCTTATTGCTGAACACCAGAAATCGCTTGCCGGTGAAAAGCCGGAAGGAGTAACCCATGACCCGGATCTGCTTTAATTATGCCCGAAAGGAACAGATAAAATATATATCTCACCTGGATATGATGCGCCTATTCCAGCGGGCCCTGCGGCGAAGTGGCCTGCCGCTGGCATATAGTGAGGGGTTCTCCCCTCACCCGCGGTTTAACCTTGCCGCCCCCCTGCCGGTTGATGTAACAGCCGATGATGAGCTGGGTGAAGTTTTTTTTAAAGAGGAGATAGCTCCTGAAGAGTTTATTCTAAAGTTAAAAAAGCAGTTGCCGGAAGGGTTGGAAATAAAAAGGGCGCAAGCCGTGGACAAGCAAGCACCGGCATTACCCTCACTGGTTTCCGCTGCTTTATATCAAGCCCGCCTGGTAACAGTAAGTCCACAATTAGAAGTAAATATTGAAGCTTACCGGTCTGCACTGGAACGCCTGCTTGACAAAGAAGAAATTTTGGCGCCGCGTTCTTCCAGGAAGGGCAAAAGGAAAACAAATGTAAACGTGCGCCCCTATATAAACGAAGCATACTTTAATGGTGATGAGCATGAAGATCAGGTGGTATTGAAGTTACTATTACAGACCGGCAGCCGGGGAGGAGTCTCGCCGGTTTTTGTTCTTGAACAGCTTGATTTTGAATTGGGCGAGAAACGTCCATCGCATGTAAACTGGAATTTACACCGGGTAAGACTTTACCGGGACTGCAACGGCTCCCTGAAGCCTTTGTCGGAAGGGATGTGCATTTAATGGATAAAAAGATAGTAGTTAACTGCGATAACCGTGCTACCCGGGTAGCCCTGCTCGAGAGCGGAAAATTGGTGGAAATGGACATAGAGAGGCCCCTGCAGCACCGGGTGGTGGGCAACCTCTACAAGGGGGTTGTGGCCAATGTTTTACCGGGCATGCAGGCTGCTTTTATCGATATTGGCCTGGATAAGAATGCTTTTTTATATGTTGATGACGTTTATATTGACTGGGACGATGAGAATTCCCCACAGGCTTCCGGTTCGATTGATAAGCTGCTTAAAGCCGGCGAAGAAATAATGGTCCAGGTAATTAAAGAACCTTTTGGCAGCAAAGGAGCACGGGTTACAGGACAAATCACTATTCCCGGGCGATACCTGGTTTTAGTGCCCGGAGCAAATTATATCGGTGTTTCCAGGAGGATTGAAAGTCAAACCGAAAGAGAAAGGTTGCGCCGGGAAGTTGAAAGGCTAAAACCCGACAACCTGGGTTTAATCGTCCGGACTGTAGCCGAAGGAGTGGATGCCGGGGTTATGGAACAGGATTTGCAGTTTTTAATTCAACTGTGGAACCGGATTTTAACTCGCTTTGAACAAAGAACAGCGCCGGCAATCCTCTACCAGGATCTTTCCTTGACCTGCCGCATAGCCCGGGATTTATTTGTCGAAGAGTTCAGCAGTTTTTTAATCGATGATAAGCATGAATACGAAAAAGTAAAAGAAATAGTCGATTATATCTCTCCCCATCTTAAAACCAAGGTTAAATATTACAAGGAAGACGAACCCATATTTGAACGTTACGGCGTTGAAAAAGAGCTGGAAAAAGCCCTCTCCCGCCAGGTTTGGTTAAAAAGCGGGGGCTACCTGGTTTTTGATGAAACAGAGGCTTTGACAGTAGTTGATGTCAATACCGGCCGTTATATCGGGCGGCGAAATTTGGCGGATACAATCTTAAAAACCAACCTGGAAGCCGCTGAGGAAATTGCCCGCCAGGTTCGCCTGCGCGATATCGGCGGGATTATTATCGTCGATTTCATTGATATGAGCCTTGAGGATCACCGTCGCATGGTAATTGATAAATTAAGCAATTCGATCAAGAATGATCGAACTAAAACCTATGTCCTGGGCCTTACCAACCTGGGACTGGTGGAAATGACCAGGAAGAAAGTGCGCCAGGATTTATCCGAATACCTGCAGCAGGCCTGTCCTTATTGCAGCGGATCGGGAAGGGTTCTTACACCCCTGGTGGTGAGCACCCGTATTGAAAGTGAATTAAAGCAACAGCTGCAGGATGAAAACAGTAAGGCGGTACTTGTTGAAATGCACCATGAAGTTGCCTCAATCATTATCGGAAGTGGTGGAGGAAATCTTAAAAAGCTGGAAGATGAATTGAACCGGAAAATTTTTATCCGCGGCGCTGAGGATGTCCATATTGAAAAATACCGTATTGTTGCCCGGGGCAGCAAAAAAGAAATCCAGGAGTTAGCCCTTCCGGTTAAAGCGGGAGAGGTTATCGACCTTGAAATTGAAGAACCGCATTCCACAAATCCGAACCACGGCATCGCCCGGATACATGGCTTTGTAATCAACGTTGAAGATGCGGGAGATAAAGTGGGGCAAAAAGTGAAGGTGGAAATAAAAGACGTTAACCGCACATACGCGCGGGCGGTTGTCAAGTAAAAATAAGAAATGAAAGGCAGCATGGGCGGGCAGACAAAATATAATAACTTTTTCCCAGCGATTACTATCATTAACCGGCCTTTATGATGCCGTCAAATGTCCGGTTGTTTCAATTGACAAAGGCAGATAGGCGTGTTAAACTCAGCAATAGACTGACAACCGCACGAAGATGGTTTTAAAAGCCTCACAAAGTTCTTGTCGGGCTACCATATTCGGCGAGTCCTTTACAGGGGGTTTGTTTATGTACGCAATTATTGAAACCGGCGGTAAGCAGTACCGCGCAGAAGAAGGCAGGACGATCCGCGTGGAAAAATTGCCTGCGGAAAAGGGAGAAAAGATTAACTTTGACAGAGTTTTAATGTTGAACGACGGCAATGAAGCCCGGGTGGGAAAACCGTACCTGGATAATTGCCGTGTAGAAGGAAAAGTCGTCGCTAATGGCCGCGGTCGTAAAATTACGGTTTACAAGTACAAACCGAAAAAAAATTACAGCCGCAAGCAGGGGCACAGGCAGCCCTATACAGAAGTTTTGATTGAAAATATCAGTGTTTAATAGCTTATTCTTAATAAACGAAGGGCATGAAAGAGAGGTGTCATAAATGGCCCATAAAAAGGGTGTAGGTAGTTCACGCAACGGAAGAGACAGTAATGCGAAAAGACTGGGCGTAAAAAGTTATGGTGGACAAATAGTTAAAGCAGGCAGCATCATAGTCCGGCAGAGAGGAACCCGTTTTCATCCAGGCATTAACGTTGGCAAAGGCGGCGATGATACCTTGTTCGCTAAAGCCGATGGCCGGGTAGTATTTGAACATACAAATCGCGCTAAAAAGCAGGTAAGTGTATTGCCCGTCGAAGGCGCGGCAGCAAACTAAAGGTATGTATGTAAGGCCCGGGTCCAAGCCCGGGTTTTATTTATTAAAATCTCCTTTTTTATTCAGCAGCGCTGTAGGTGATCGAGGTTTAATGTTCGTAGACGAGTTAGAGCTTTTAGTTCGCGGAGGCCGGGGTGGCGATGGTGTTGTTTCATTTCGCCGGGAAAAATATGTGCCCAAGGGCGGTCCCGATGGTGGAGATGGTGGCAAGGGCGGCGATGTATATCTCTGGGCGGACCCTTCGAAACAAAGTTTCCTGGATCTCAGGTACCGCCATACTTTGAAAGCCTCTAACGGTGCTCATGGTAAAGGAAAGAATCAACATGGAGCAGATGGTAGTGATCTCCTGGTACCGGTTCCGGTAGGGACAGTAGTTAGAGACCAGGAAGGAAATGTTCGAGCTGATCTTGCTGAAGCGGGCCAGAAAGCCCTGGTTGCCGGCGGTGGGCAGGGCGGTAAAGGCAATGCTCGCTTTGCCAGCTCCAGGAGACGGGTTCCGCGGTTGGCTGAAAAGGGGCTGCCCGGGGAAGAACGGAAAATTAAACTGGAATTGAAGTTAATGGCCCAGGTAGGCCTGGTTGGTTTCCCCAATGCCGGCAAATCGACGCTGTTAAGTAGAATAACGGCAGCAAAGCCTAAAGTGGCGTCATATCCTTTCACTACCCTTACCCCCAACTTGGGTATGGTCAAAGTTGGAGATGAGGGTAGTTTTATTGTTGCAGATTTACCGGGTTTAATAGAAGGGGCTCACCAGGGGGTGGGGCTCGGCCACCGGTTTTTACGGCACGTGGAGAGAACTTTAGTGTTATTATTGCTGGTAGACCTGGACCCGAATGCTGAAACTGACCCGGTTGAAGCTTACCATATGCTGAAACACGAAATTTCAATGTACAGTTCAAGGTTGGCCCAGTATCCGCGGGTTGTTGTGGGCAATAAGCTTGACTTAACCGGGGCAGAAAAAAGATTTTCGCAACTTAAAGAGCATCTAAAGGAAGCTGAAGGAGACCTTATTCCCGTGTTTGGAATTTCTGCTTATACCGGTAAGGGTGTGCAAGATTTAATCCATAATATATATGCGCAGGTTACTGAATTATCGCAGAAAGAAGAGCTTGAAAAAGAAGTCGAAGTTACCGGCGAAAGAGAAACTACAATACCGTTGAGTGTTGAAAAATATGATAATGTTTTTTATGTAAGAGGCGATGAAATAGAAAGGATGGCGGCCCGGACAGATTTTGAAAGTGAGGAGGCCCTGCACAGGTTTCAAAATTTTATCAGGCGAATTGGCCTGGAGCGGGAACTAAAAAATAAGGGCATCAAGGAAGGCGATACTGTCCGTATTGGTGATGAAGAATTTGATTACTACGAGTAACTCTCAAAGGAGTTGTCACAGGTGTTTTTTATTAATCGAAACAATAATAATGCTGCCGGTATGAGTGTTGGGTTAATGGGTGGAACGTTTGATCCGATTCATATGGGGCATTTAGTGACCGCTGAAGAGGCCAGGCAGCAGTTTGATCTTAATTACGTTGTTTTTGTGCCTACCGGTATGCCACCCCATAAAGACGGTGAGCAGGTTACTCTGCCTGAACACCGTTACCTGATGACTACTCTGGCGGTTATGTCGAACCCTTCTTTTTACGTTTCTTCGGTGGAGATGGACAGTGAGGGGCCCGCTTATACAATTGATACGGTCAGGCATTTTTCCTTTGGCGAAAAGGAAATCCCGGAACTTTTTTTTATTACAGGTGCAGACGCTATATTGGATATTTTTACCTGGAAGGATTACGAGGAGCTGCTCCGGCTGTGTACTTTTATAGCTGTTTCCAGACCCGGGTATTCACTGGAAAAATTTCGCGAAACCCTGGATAAACACTGCCCGGGGATGAAGCATAAAGTCCACCTGCTGGAAATTCCTGCCCTGGCGGTATCTTCAACCTTTATCCGGGAACGGGTTGCGCTGGGCAAAACAATTAAATACTTAACCCCTGAACCGGTGGAACAATATATTAAGAAACATGGCCTTTATGTTCCCACGGGATAATAATATGGTTTTAGCTGCCTGAAAATAAGGTATAATATACTTGGAGGTGGAGATTAAATGGTAAAAACGTTGTATGTGGGAAATATTCCCTGGAGCACCAAGGAAAACGAATTGGAAAAGTTTTTTTCTGAGTATGGAGAAGTGGTGGAATGTCGAATAATTACGGAAAGGGCGACAGGGCGTTCCCGCGGGTATGGATTTGTTGAAGTTAACGAGGATCAAATGGAAGAAATACTCGAAAAAACCAACGGAGCTGAACTGGACGGACGTAAGCTTGTAGTTAATGTGGCTAAGCCACGGGAACAGTAACCAGGTTGTTTGACTTATACTATCATTGGTTTGAAGGGATAGATTTATAATTATCGATTTTACTGAAAGTAAATCTGATAATCCTAAGCCCGCTTATGATGTTGGGCTGTATCAGGATTTGATGAAAAGAATGCTGAGCGAAGAATTGTACCGGCATTCCCTGGGCGTGGCAAAAGCGGCTGCTTCTTTAGCTGAATATTTCGGTGAGAGCAAAGAAAAGGCATATTTGACGGGAATTGTTCATGATTATGGGAAGCGCTATACTCCTCGGGAGTTGATCGAAAAAGCTGAAAAGACGGGTTTGTGCCTGGACCGGGTAACCAGGCAGGAAAGCCGCCTGCTTCATGCTCCAGTGGGCGCTGCCCTGTTAAAAACTGAAGTTAAGTTGGAGGACCCCCGGATCATTCGGGCGGTCTATTACCATACCACCGGCCGCAAAGGCATGAACGGCCTGGAAAAGGCGATTTACCTGGCCGATTATATTGAAGATGGCCGCGATTTTCCTGAAGCGGGAAAAATAAGGGAACTGGCAAGATCCGATCCGGAACAAGCCATGCTTGAGGCAGTTGAGTTTGCCATAAAGTCAGTGCTGCGAAGGGGCTTGTTGTTACACCCGCGCTCGGTGGCTTTTCGCAACAGCCTGCTTGAAAAAAAACGTGAAGGTAGCAACCTTTAATATAGAAGTTCAGCAAGGTTTATTTGACCGGGTAATCTCTGATAAGCGGAGGTGATTTTATTTGACAAAGGGACCGGATGATGTTAGTGCCCGGGAACTGGCCAATTATGCAGTCGAGCTGGCTGCGGAAAAGAAAACCAGGGATATGCGCCTTTTGGAAGTTGGCCGGATCTCGATAATTGCCGATTATTTTTTAATCGGCACAGGGGCTACAGCAGTGCAGGTCCATGCAATCTGCGATCACCTGACCGAAAGCCTTAAGAAAAAAGGTTATTATGCTTCGAGAATTGAAGGATACCGGGAAGGCTGGTGGGTGATTTTAGATTATGGTTCCCTGGTTATCCATATTTTTCAGCCCGAGGCTAGAGATTTTTATGACCTGGACAGGCTTTGGTCAGAATCGCCGCTGGTTGAGTTAGGTGAAATCCAAAATAAGCATTCTGCATCTTCGGAATAGTTAAGATAGTATAATTCAGGTGAGTTGTATGGTTAATGGCGAGAATATAAACCTTAAAAAGGCAATAATCGAAACAGCCTCAGAAGAAACCAACCCTGCAGGCGATAGTTACCGCTGCCTTGATTTATCCGCTACCAAACGCCTGGCGCGAAGTTTTAACCTAACAGGAAGAATCATTGAAATAGCTGCTCTCGAAGCAGGAATCATTCCCGAACGTTACCAGCGTAGTTTAGGCACGGTCGGCGTAAACGGGCAAATTAGTTTGCTTAAATCAACAGCCGGCGTGCTGGGAGCCGGCGGGCTGGGTGGTTTTGCGCTTGAGCTGCTGGCGCGTATGGGTTTGGGGCGGCTGGTGGTGGTAGACGGCGATAATTTCAGTGAAAGCAATTTGAACCGTCAGCTGGTAGCTACGGAAGAAAACCTGGGAGAAGCTAAGGCAGAGGCGGCTAAAAAAAGAATAATACAAATAAACAGCGGTGTGGAAGTAGAGGCTTTTAATTGTTTGGCTGAAAAGGATAACCTGGTTCAGTTATTTTCAAGCTGCGATATAATCCTGGACTGTTTAGACAACCTGCCATCCCGTTTTGCCCTGGAAAAAGCCTGCACTGAGCTGGGAGTGCCGATGGTTCACGGTGCAATTGCCGGTTTTCTTGGACAGGTGGCTGTGATCAAACCGGGAAGGCCGGTATTGACAAAACTTTATGGACAAGAGAACAGTCAAACCCGGCACGGGGTGGAAACTCAGCTTGGTAACCCGGCAGTAACTCCGGCCATGCTGGCCTCATGGCAGGTCGGGGAGGCTTTGAAAATTTTGGCCGGTTTGGAAGGAGTGTTGCCTGAAGCTACACTGCTTATTATTGATATGCAAAGCGGAGAATCATACCGGGTGGAACTCTAAACTGGAGCCGGGGCCGGCAGTCTTTCGCGGCAGGGGCCAGTTAACATATAAATAAAATTTCTCTATTGACAAGGCTTACGCGCGTGCATATAATGTAAAATGTACTCGGGGTACCAGAATGTTAACTCAATGAAGGGAAGCAGTAAGCATGAAAGCCTAAAAAGAGAGCCGGGGTAGCTGAAAACCGGCAGGCATCAATGCTGAACTCGTCCCGGAGAAGCAGCGGTGAAAGAAGAAGTAATTGCTGCCGTAAGCCGGCGATAACGGCATGCAAGAGGGTAACACAACGAGGGGCTGTGGCGCAGTGGGAGCGCGCTTCCTTGGCATGGAAGAGGTCGCGGGTTCGACTCCCGCCAGCTCCACCAGATGATTACCAATAAGGGTGGTACCGCGGGTATGCTCCGTCCCTTAACATAAAGGGGGCGGATTTTTATTTTTCAAAAGGGGATGATGCCAGTGACAAACTACGATCCAATTCAAATTGAAGAAAAATGGCAAAAGCTTTGGAAGGAACAGGATTCATTTAGATCCAAAGTTGATCCGTCCAAAACCAAGTACTATGTCCTGGAAATGTTTCCCTATCCCTCGGGTAAATTGCATATGGGGCATATGAGGGTTTATTCGATCGGAGATGTCCTGGCCCGTTTCCTGCGTATGCGCGATTATAATGTCATGCACCCCATGGGTTGGGATGCTTTCGGTTTGCCTGCTGAGAATGCCGCTATAGAGAATAATGTAAATCCGGCACAATGGACTGCAGAAAACATAGAACATATGAAAGAACAGCAGAACCGGCTGGGAGTAAGCTATGATTGGCACCGGGAGGTGAATACTTCTTCTCCCGATTATTACAAGTGGTCTCAGTGGTTATTTCTGCTCATGTATAAGCGGGGGCTTGCTTACAAGGAGAAGTCAAATGTAAACTGGTGCTTAACCTGTCAAACGGTTTTGGCCAATGAACAGGTGGAAAAAGGCCTGTGCTGGCGCTGCTCATCGGTAGTTGAAACCAGGGAACTAGAACAGTGGTTTTTAAAAATAACCGATTACGCCGAAAGGTTATTAAATGATTTGGATCAACTGGAAGAGTGGCCGGAACGGGTAAAGTTAATGCAAAAAAATTGGATCGGTCGCAGTGAAGGGGCGGAGATTGCTTTTAAAGTTAAGGGTTTTGCCGGAAAAGAAATACGCACCTTTACAACCAGGCCGGATACGCTTTTTGGGGTAACCTACATGGTCTTGGCTCCTGAACACCCTTTGGTTAAGCCCCTGGTGGAGGGAACGGACCGGGAAGAAGAAGTGATGCACTTTGTTTCCGATGTCCGGCAGGAAAGTGAAATCGATCGGACTTCAGAGGAAACTCCAAAAATCGGGCTTTTTACCGGTCGTTACGCAGTCAACCCGATTAATGGAGAAGAAGTGCCGATCCTGGTGGGAAATTATGTCCTCATGGCTTACGGAACCGGTGCAGTTATGGGGGTGCCGGCACATGACCAGAGAGACTTTGAGTTTGCCCGCAAGTATGATTTGCCGGTTCGGGTAGTTATTCAACCGGAAGGAGAGGAATTTTCCGGGGAGACCATGGAAGCAGCCTATGATGGGGAAGGAAAGATGGTTAACTCCGGTGTCTTTAACGGGTTAAGTGACAGTGAAGGGATCAGAAAAGTCACCGAGTACCTGGAAAAGCATGGCCAGGGTGATTTTAGGGTTACCTACAGGCTAAGGGACTGGTTGATCTCAAGGCAGCGATACTGGGGAGCGCCGATACCAATAAAATACTGCGAAAAATGCGGCACCGTCCCGGTTCCGGAAGAAGAACTACCGGTGGAATTGCCAATGGATGTTGCATTATCCGGTAACCGGGTGCCCAGCCTGGCTCATTACGAAAATTTTGTGCATACATCCTGCAACCTGTGCGGTGGGCCTGCTCAGCGGGAAACAGATACCATGGATACTTTTATCTGCTCTTCATGGTACTTCCTTCGCTATACCAGTCCAAACACTACTACTGCTCCCTTTGACAAAGAGTCTGTTGATTACTGGATGCCGGTGGACCAATATATCGGCGGTATTGAACATGCTGTGCTCCACCTGCTGTATGCCCGCTTTTTTACCAAGGTGCTCTATGATGCTGATCTAATTCAGTGTGACGAACCCTTCAGCCGGTTGTTGGCCCAGGGGATGGTTTACAAGGATGGGGCCAAAATGTCCAAATCAAAAGGTAACGTGGTTACACCTGATGAGATTGTAGCCAGTTACGGTGCCGATACAGGACGGCTGTTTATTCTTTTCGCCTCTCCCCCGGAAAAAGACCTGGATTGGAATGATCAAGGCGTAGAGGGGTGTTACCGTTTTCTACGCCGGGTTTGGCGCCTGGTCGTTGAGTGCCGCGAGGAACTTTCTACCGGTTCCGGGCATACTGACATCGGAGAAGCCGAAAGTGAACTGCAGCGCAGCCTTCATAATACGATAAAAAAGGTAACCCACGATATTGAAGAAAGATTCAACTTTAATACGGCTATCAGCTCGATAATGGAACTGGTGAACGCGGTTTATGCTTACAGGCAGGCAAACGATCAGCGGCAGTATAATCACCAGGTTTTAAGCGATACCCTGGAAAAAATGGTTATCTTGCTGGCCCCCTTTGCGCCCCATATCGCCGAAGAAACCTGGAGCCTGCTGGGGCAATCTGAAAGTGTACACCGTCAGCACTGGCCCGGTTACGATCCTGAACTGCTCCAGGTAGACCAGGTGGAAGTGGTGGTCCAGATTAATGGGAAAGTGCGGGGTAGAATCAATGTTCCTTCTGAATGTTCCCGGGAACAACTTATCGAGGCGGCCCATAATAACGAGAGGATTGGCGACCTGCTGGAAGGTAAAGAAATTGTTAAGACTATTGCCGTCCCCGGCAGGCTGGTAAATATTGTTGCCCGTTGAATTTAGTTAAATTAAGAGCAGTAACAATTATAAAGGAAATTTGAATTTGTGTTAAATCAGGGCTCTTTCACTTGACAATAAACCTCACAGATCATACAATTACCATTAAGAAAAAGTGAAAAAATTCTTTGCTATTGTATTTTAATGAAAGCTACCGGTCAGTTATTCGAAAGTAGTTTCAGTTTAAATCCAGCTTGTTAGCTGGTTTTATATTCCCGGCAAGTATTATTTGAAAGGAGGAAAATACATGACTGAAGAAGAAAAAAAAGCAAACGAAGGCAAAGCAGGAAAATCAGGTAAAACAGGTGGTGCCGACGAGGCAGTTTTAAAGCCCGATCCATCAAAGGAAGAAGACAGCATTAGAATATCTTCTGATGTGATTGCGGTAATTACCAGTATAATTTCCAGCGATATACCTGGTATTGCCGGTATGAGCGGCGGTGTTGTCGGTGGAATCGCCGAAAGGCTGGGCCGCAAAGACATGACCAAGGGTATCAAGGTTGATGTTGATGAAGACAGGGTAACCATAGAGTTAAGTGTTATCGTTGAATATGGGAAATCAATTGTTGAATCCACGGATAAGCTTAAAAAAGAAATCCGCAACAATGTTGAAAAGACAACCGGCTTGAAGGTGCAAGCAATCAATATTAATGTTGAGGGCATCAATGTTCCCGAAGAAGAAGGGCAAGAGGAAGAAAAGCAAGAAAGCTAAATCCTTTATTGCTGGATTGGTTAGGACAAAAAAACCCGGTGCCGAGTTTTCTTCGGTCCGGGTTTTTTATATTTATTAGCAGGGGAAAAAGGGCTTGCAGCAAATGCAGCGAATAAAATAAGTATTTATTTTCCACAAAAAAGAGGGGAGATGGGGTATTGGGAGGAAAAACGGGTGCAAGGGAGAAGGCGATCCTGGGGGTGCTGGTTTTGTTGTTGATCGCAGGTGGAATATGGAGGGCGGTAGAATTAAGAGCAACGGAGAGACCGGAGTTAATGCCCGAAGAAAATAATCAATCTGGCGAACATGATCAAGAAGCGCTCGAACCGGAAAAGATCTCAGTTCACCTGGTTGGTGCCGTAGAAAATCCCGGTGTTTACAAGCTGCCCGAAGGTGCAAGGGTTTATGAATTACTGGAACTCGGCGGAGGTTTTAGCGAAGAGGCAGACCGCGAAAGCTTAAACCAGGCCCGCCCGATTTTTGACGGCGAGCAAATATACGTCCATTCCATCGGAGAAGCTCCCAAACATTCACAAGGTGGAACTGACGAGGTTATCAACATAAACCGGGCCTCAGTAGCTGAGCTTACCGGTTTGCCGGGTATAGGAGAGGTCCGTGCGGGGCAAATTGTAGATTACCGCGAAAAACACGGGTATTTTACAGATATAGAACAGCTAATGGAAGTAAGCGGGATCGGGGAAGCAACCTTTAATAATATTGCCGAAATGATCACAATCTATTAGCATTTAAGCTTTGCATCTTTTTGACACCGGGCCCGGGCTAGTCTAAAATACATATGAAGATAAAATAAGGCCGGTGCTAAACCGGTATTTATTGATATTGGGGGGCTAGTATTGCGCAGTCGTTTCTTTTTGATTTTAGTGGGTGTAATTATCCTGGTTTCTTTACTCATAACCGGGACTAATTTTTACCTTGATTTACTCTGGTTTATTGATCTTGATGCAGAACAAGTTTTTTGGACTCAATACCTGACCCAGTGGGGTATGAGGATTGGCGGTTTTATTTTTATATTTGTGTTTTTATTCGTTAATTTATTACTTACGAGACGCTATATCCTTAGTTTTCCCAACCTGGCTTTACGGGAAAGATTAATGGCCAGCGGGGCGATGCGTTATTTTACGCCGAGGCGCCTAACCCATTATTTTCTTATCGCATCCGCAGTGCTGGCCTATATATTTTCTGCTTATGTCGGAGAAGGTTGGATGGAAGCGCTGCGCTTTTTTAACCAGGTTCCGTTTGGGATTAGCGATCCAATTTTCGGGGCCGATGTTTCACAGTATGTTTTTGGTTTGCCCTTTTACCGGTTTCTTTACAACTTTTTAATGATGACTGTGGTTATTACCCTGGTGATCATCGGGGCTATTTATCTGCTCTTAAACCCCCCTTCCCAGGGAAAGCAGGGTTGGATGCTCCCTCCGAACCGTGGGGTCAGCCACCTGGCAGTGCTTTTAGCCATGGTTTTAGGTCTTAAAGCCTGGGATTATCGCCTTGGCCAGCTGGAACTGCTTCTTTCCGATCGAGGGGTGGTGTTTGGGGCCGGGTATACCGATATCAACGCTAATTACACGGTTTTAATGATCCTGATGGTTTTGGCCGGTGTAATTGCCCTGGTTTTCCTGGCCAATATTTTTATGCGCCGTTACCGCTTGTTCCTGTATGGAATCATGGTGCTTAT
>PUKR01000026.1 GCA_003552365.1 Syntrophomonadaceae bacterium | reverse complement strand
ACGTGGTAAGAACAAAAGAGCGCGGCACTCCGGTTATTTATATAGGAGACGGTTCAAATGACCGTTTTGGGGCATCCTGGAGCGACCACATTTGTGCCCGGGACAGGCTTGCAAAAGTTTGCAGCAAAAATGGATTTAGCTACTCGCAATGGTTTGATTTTTACGATATTATAAAAGTTGAAACACCCGGGTTAAGCGATTGTTCGGAAAGAGCTTTATGCTGCCCCCTTGGCAGTGGAATATAATAAAACCCGGACCTTAATTATAACAATGCCGAGTGGAGGTCATCCGATGAGTTATGGTAAAAGCATTAAACAACTGGCCAAGCTGATCAAGGAAAGCAATCATTTTTTTGCTTTAACCGGTGCCGGAATAAGCACCGACAGCGGGGTTCCTGACTTTCGTTCTCCTGGAACCGGAATGTGGGAAAACGTCGATCCCTTAAAAACATCTTCAGTGGATGCCCTTTATAACAATCCTCGCTTATTTTACGAGGAAGGATTTAGCCGCTTCATTAAGATTTCTTCTGCCGAGCCTAACCAGGGGCATTATATGCTGGTCAGGATGGAAGAGCTTGGCTATTTAAAAGGCCTGGTTACGCAGAATGTCGATGGACTTCATGTAAGAGCTGGCTCGAAAAATGTTTGGGAAGTGCATGGTCACCTGCGAACCGGCTACTGTCTTGGCTGTAAAAAGAAATATCCTTTTGAAGAACTGGTGCACCAGGTAGAGTTGAAAAGGATTCCGCCGATATGCCATAACTGTCATAGCATGCTCAGGCCCGACGTAGTCCTTTTTGGCGATCCCATGCCTGCTTTTTTCTTGGAACTGCACCAGAGGATCCAGGGGGAATGTGATTTTATGCTGGTCATAGGGAGCAGCCTGGTGGTTTATCCCATTGCCGATCTTCCCCGCTTTGCTGATAAAATGTCGATAGTCAATAATCAACCAACTGATCACGACCAGGTTGCGGAAGTAGTGATCAGGGAGAATACCAGCAAAGTTCTGACTGATTTGGTTCAAGAACTCGAAAAAAGGTAGGGAAGCTATTCGGGTGGTAGACAGGTTTTTTATTATCATAGGGAGGTTGATTTAATGCAGATGAAAAAGCCAGCGGAAGTTTTGTTACTGGGTCCCGGGCCAAGTCCCGTGCATCCGCGAATTTTAGAAGCGCTTAGTCGGCATACCCTTGGGCACCTTGATCCTGATTTCCTGGCAATTATGAACCAGACCAGTGATCTGCTGCGGTATGTGTTTGAAACTAACAACCAGGTTACTTTTCCGGTATCAGGTACCGGCAGTGCCGGAATGGAAGCTGCTTTGGTTAATATTTTGGAGCCTGGTGACAAGGCAGTGATCGGGGTTAACGGGGTTTTTGGCCAGCGAATGGTAGACGTTGCTTCTCGTTGCGGGGCTGAAGTTATCGAAGTCGAAGCGCAGTGGGGCGGTCCGGTAGAACCGGATTTGTTAGAAAAAACGCTTACTGCTCATCCTGATGTAAAGTTGTTGGGTGTGGTCCATGCTGAAACTTCTACCGGGGCCCGTCAGCCACTGGAACCGGTGGTCGAACTGGCCCGGAAGCACGAGGCCCTGGTCCTGGTCGATGCTGTTACTTCACTGGGAGGTCTACCGGTGGAAGTTGATCGACGGGATTTGGATATTGTTTATAGTGGAAACCAGAAATGCCTGGGTGCTCCGCCGGGACTGGCTCCAATAACTTTTGGGGATAGAGCCCTGGAAAAATTCCGGAACAGGAAAAGCAAGGTTCAAAGCTGGTACCTTGATCTTTCGTTTCTAACCCGCTACTGGGGAGAAGAGAGGTTTTATCACCATACGGCTCCTATTAACATGATTTATGCTTTATTCGAAGCGCTCTCAATAATTAAAGAAGAAGGGCTGGAAGAAAGGTTTGCCCGCCATTTACTGCACAGCAGCGCTCTGGTAGCAGGTTTGAAAGTTTTAGGTGTACAACCGGTTGTATCTGACAAGTACCGGCTGCCGAGTTTAATTGCCGTATGGATTCCAGAAAACATTGAGGATAGCGAAGTCCGTTCACGTTTGCGAAAAGATTACCTGATAGAAATCGGGGGCGGGCTGGGGCCATTTAAAGGAAGGGTCTGGCGTATTGGTATGATGGGGAATGGTTCCAGGCGTGAGAACGTCGAGCGCCTGCTAAAAGCGCTTGGAGAAATTTTTAACCAGCTGGGCCATAAGTGTTCCCATGAAGAGGCCCTCTCGGAAGCGGGTAAAGTGTATCAACAGCAGATATAATCCATATTTACTGTGATACAGCTCTGGCAAGGGTGTTTTCATTTGCCCTTGCATTCAACTCCGGCATAGTACTAGCTTAAAAAATGAGTGCCTTAACCAGGAGGAAATTTATACTTGAAAGATATAGATGAAGTTTTTAATAAAGCGCGTTATACAATGAAGGGGATATGCAAAGTTTGTCCGGTGTGTGATGGCAGGTCTTGTATTACCGGGGTTCCCGGTATGGGGGGCAGGGGCAGCAGGACGGGATTTCGCCGTAACCGCGCTGCTTTTGAACGTGTTTTACTGAACCTGAGAACAATGCATGATGCTGCAGATCCGGATACCGGTTATGATTTTTTTGGTGTTAAACTATCTTTTCCGGTTATGGGGGCGCCGATGTGTGAGACCACTTATAATTTTTTAGGGAAAGTGGATGATTATAAATTTATCAAAGCGCAGGTTGCCGGTGCCGAAGCAGCAGGGACTATAGCCTTTACCGGAGACTCTCCCGATCCTCCCCTTTACGGGATGGGGCTCCAGGCTATCCGGGAAGAAGCCGGTAAAAAGGGAGTGCCCATAATTAAACCACGGGAAGTTCATAAAATTATCGAGCGGATTAGGATGGCTGAAGACAGTGGAGCGCTTGCTGTCGGAATAGATATAGATGCAGCCGGATTTGATAATTTGAACCGGGCCGGTCAGCCGGTAGCCCCTTTATCAGTCGATAAACTTGGAAGAATTGTGGAAAGCACCTCTCTTCCCTTGATCTTAAAGGGAATCATGACTCCTGATGAAGCAGCACTGGCAGTAGAGTGCGGAGCGGCAGGAGTTGTCGTGTCTAACCATGGGGGAAGGGCACTGGATTTTACACCGGGAACCCTGGAAGTGCTTCCGGAGATAGCCTCAGCGGTCCAGGGGGCGATCAAAATAATTTTGGACGGTGGGGTTCGATCCGGTGAAGATGTTCTTAAGGCTATTGCCCTGGGAGCGGAAGCAGTTTTAATTGGACGCCCGGTTGCCATTGCTGCTGTAGGGGATGGTGAAGAGGGCGTAGGTTTGTACCTTAAAAAAATTCATAATGAACTGGTCAAAGCTATGCTTTTAACCGGTTGTGCCGGCTTATCTTCGATCAGCCCTCAAATGATCAGGAGGGTCGACTGGTAAATTTCCGGTGATCTTAATCTAGTTTTTGTGCCATGGAACCGGGAATATTTACTTTTACAGGTAGCTGTTGATGTTATAATATTATTGCAGTTGTCAATCGAGGTGAACAGGTGCAGCTTAACTACATAGAAAATCCATCAATCAGTCCTGAAACAATTGCCTCCCTTAGGGAAGCTGTGGGATGGGGAGGACGTCGAAAACAGCTAGAAAAAATAATTGATTCTTCCTATTTAATTGTGGCTTGCTTTCACCATGATAATCTGGTAGGGTTTGTAGATGTGATCAGTGACGGAGTTGATGATGCTTTAATCCGCAACCTTCTTGTACACCCGGATTACCAGGGGGAAGGAATTGGTTTAAGGATCTTGAAGTTAACGGTGGAAAGGTTAAGGATTGATCAGATTAAGACTGTAAATGTGCTTTTTGAACCAGGGTTAACTGATCTATACCGCAAAGCCGGATTTCGGATTATTTGCGGTGGTGTAATTGATAATGAAGTAGATAGGAGTAATGATTAAATGAAAGTTGCTTTTTTTTTGATCCCCAAAAGTGAATTGGTGCTTTTAACCCCGGATACTTCGATGCGCCAGGCCATGGAAAAGATGGAACGGCAAAGCTATTCGGCAGTCCCCCTTGTAGATGATCAGGGGTACTATGCAGGAACAATTACCGAAGGGGATCTGCTTTGGAAGTTGAAGAATACCCGTGATCTTGACTTTAACGAGATGGAAAAAATTAAACTGAAAGACATTGCTTTCCAGGCACAGAATAAACCGGTGCGAATTGACTCCCGAATTGTGGACCTGTTAACCGTAGCCAGTGAACAAAACTTCGTTCCGGTAGTGGATGACCATGGCACTTTTATCGGGATTGTCAGGCGCAGGGAGATTATTGAATACTGCGCGGATCTGATAAAAGAAAAAGAAGGGGATAGGATTTAATTTAAAAGGGAGGGCTGATCATTGACCCTGCACAACCGGCAGTCAACTTCAGAATTGGCAATGCCTAAAAGGGTTTTTAATATGAAGCCTTTTTTAGCTATGGAAATATTGGAGAAAGCACAAAAGTTGGAAGCAAACGGGGCTTCTATTATACACCTGGAGCTTGGAGAACCGGGTGGAGAAACCCCTGCCGTGATTAAAGAAGCGGCAGTAGAGGCCATTTCTGACAATGACACCAACTATACACACAGCCTGGGGAAATTGGAACTAAGAGAAGAAATCGTTAAATATCACCACAGGATGTACGGGCTTAAGGTTGAGCCCGAACAAATCATTGTAACTTCCGGTTCATCTGCAGCTATGCTCCTGGCTTTTTCTGTTTTACTGGATCAAGGAGATCAAATGATCATGTCGGATCCCTATTATGCCTGTTATCCGAATTTTGTCCGTTTTATCGGAGCAGAACCTTTACCGGTGCGGGTTAGGGAAGAAGATGCTTTTAAATTAAAGGCCAGTGATGTAGAAAACTACTTAAACCCTAAAGTCAAGGGAATTTTAATTAATTCGCCGGCTAATCCAACCGGTGCCGTTCTCGGTGAAAAAGAGCTTAGAGATCTGGCAGATCTCGGGTTATATATTGTATCCGATGAAGTTTATCATGGGATCAATTATACCGGACGCGATCGCTCGATTTTAGAGTATACCGATCGGGCGATAGTAATTAACGGGTTTTCAAAACGAAATATAATGACCGGTTGGCGCCTGGGCTACCTGATTGCTCCCGGCGAACTGGTCAGGAACATGCAAAAATTACAACAAAACCTATTTATTTGTGCCTGCGCATTTAACCAGGCGGCAGCGGTTGCCGCTTTGCAGGAAAGTCCGGAAGTGCTTGAGAAGCGCTTTAGCGACTATAATGACCGCCGCCTTTATCTATACCGGGCTCTTAAAGATATAGGGATAGCGCCTGCAGAGCCTCCCGATGGCGCTTTTTATATGTTGGCCAATGTAAAAAAATATACCGGCGATTCCTATTCGTTTGCAATTCGTATTTTGGAGGAAGCCGGGGTGGCGGTTACGCCGGGAATTGATTTTGGGCCGGGAGCCGAGGGGTATATCAGGATTTCCTATGCCTGTTCGATGGATAACCTCAAGGAAGGGTTATCCCGCCTGGAGGATTTTTTCAAGAAAATGCCTGCATAAACGAAAGCTGAAACCTTTTCCTGGCCCGGTAATTTTAATTTGAGGATTTTGATTGCTCAGCCTGCTTTAAATATAATCCGGCAGGCATTTTACTCGACAGCCCGGCAGTAGTTGAAAAAAACAGCCATTTAATTAATTAAGGACGGTAAAACGGAAAAGAGGGAATATTTTGGCTCAATCAAAACGGGTAATCATTATCGCCAATGGTGACCTTGAAAATTATAGTTTTTACCGGAGGCTGATCAATGAAGATGATCTGATTATCTGTGTAAACGGCGGTTCAGCTCATGCCCTTGCCCTTGAACTTAAACCAGAGTATGTTGTCGGGGACCTCGATTCCCTCTCGTTAGAAGATCTGCAAAAAATAGAAGGCCTGGGCCCTCACTTTATAAAGTTCCCTTCTGCTAAAGATAAATCCGACCTGGAGCTGGCTTTGGATCATGCGGTTACGCTGCAACCTGCTGAAATTATAATCATAGGGGCTTTAGGGGGCAAAAGGACCGATCACGCTTTTGTTAATTTGCTTTTATTGAATATTCCCTTAAAGGAAGGTATTAAAGCCCGGATTATTGATCAAACCCAGGAAATCTGCCTGTTGAATAGTGAGACTATCCTGGCAGGAGAGCCTGGAGATTACCTCTCACTTTTTTCCCTGAGCTCTAAAAGCGAAGATATTTACACTGAAGGCTTGAAATATTCTTTACAGGGAGACAGCCTGGAATTTGCTTCTACACTTGGATTGAGTAACGAGTTTAATAGTTCTGAGGCAAGGATAAAGGTTGGTGCCGGCCTTTTACTGGTTATAAAAACCAGGAGTGGCAAACCTGAAGCACAGGTACGAAAGTAAACTCAGTCTTTTAAGTAGCCGGGAAGCATGAAATCACTTTCTTTTAGAGCTTCGGGCCAGATTATGTTTTTCTCCCCTTCATGATATTGAACGACCGGAAAAACAAAATAGTCTTCGCCTACCAGGGGATCCGGTACAGTTTCAGGGTTGTATTTATATTCTTCCATGATAATACCATCGGTAAAAGATATTTCTCCGCTCCAGAGTTTATCCTGTCCATAACGATAAAGGGTTTCCCTGTTCAACTCGCCGTGTTTTTCTAGGGTGCCCCTGGCAATCTCAATAAAAAATAAACTCATATCATAAGCCATGCCACCGCTGGCAGTGCTTGGAGGGAATCCATAAATTTCTTTAAATTCATTTTTGAAATCCAGGGCTTCATCGGTTGTCCATACCTGCCTTTGATCAAGTACGTAATCAGAAGTAGCTCCGGCTGTTTCGTGCCATTCACCAATCCAGCCTAATCCATCGGCAATTATTACACTTTTCAGCCCTGCCTCCCGGGCATCTTCCAGGAAAGCTCCCAGGGAAGATGCTGTTGCGATGGAACCGGCCAACAGGGCAGGATCCGCTTCTTCAAGCCTGTTGATTATAGTGGCAAGTTTTGTTGCCCCTGTGGGAAAGAATACCTTTTCGACAACCTCCCACCCGGCATTTTCCAACTCTGAAGCGATTGCGTTTCCGAAACTTTTTCCCCAGTCGGTGTCTTCACCGTATACGGCAGCTCTTTTATTCTGCGGTGTCCACAGTTCTGTTTTTATTGCTTCCTCAAGAACTTCAATATATGTTCCGGTTAATTTTTCAGGGGTGGGCCAGGTTTTCCCCATCCAGTAACTGTAGTATTCAGGATCATGTTCATACTTTTCGTTAATGACCCCGGTGCCGCCAAAACCAAAAAAATGCGGAACCTGGTTTCTGGCCGCTGCATCCATAACTGCAACTGCCACTGAACTGTGCCAGTTTAAAATGCCGGCATCTATCTCGTCCTCTCTGGCTGCTTCTTCGTATGCTATTGCTGCGTTTTTTGGGTCGGACTGGGAATCAATCCATATAAATTCAACCCGGTAATCGCCTATTTCATTATCAACCCGGTCAAAAGCCATTTTGACCGCTCCTTTAAATTCCATGCCCACCTCGGCAGAATCTCCGGTAAAAGGGCCAAGCACTCCAAGTTTTAAAGTTTTTGGTTCTTCTGTGGGGTACTCTTCGTTTTCACATCCGGCAAGAATAGCAGTCCAGCAGGCGATTAAAACTAACAAAAGCATAAATGTTGTTTTAGAAATCTTCTTCATAAAACCTTCCTTATAAGTATAATAATGACATGACAGGTTGAAAGCACCTTAGTATTTAAGTATTTTATAAATTCGATTTTTACGGTTTAAATACCTGCTTTGTTATAAAAAGCTTTATAATTTATAATCACAGGCGAAACTATAAAAAGAGAGTAAAAAGTTGATTGCCGGTGAAATAAAATGGTATGATTTATTTTATAAGCAAGGTAAAGGAGAGTAATCAGATGTCTTTAAGCAAAGTTTCGCTTGTCAGGTACGAAGAACCTTATCGATCTGTTAAAAAAGCAATATTAGATTGCAATGGATTTCAAGATTTACCTGCAAATGCCCGGGTGTTTATTAAACCAAACGTTGTTTATTGGACTAAAGCCTGTGAATTCCCCAAATGGGGTGTTATTACTACATCAAGGGTAATCGAAGATGTGGTATTGTTGTTAAAAGAACGTGGAATTGCAGATATTACTATTGGGGAAGGTATGGTTGGCGATCCGGAAGATACCGAAACACCAGAGCATGCTTTTAAAAGTCTCGGTTACCATGCCCTCCATCAAAGGTACGGAGTTAAATATATAAATGTAATGAAGCGACCTTTTAAAAAAGTAAAACTGGATGGCGGTATTACTTTAAATTTTAATGCAGATATCCTTGAAAGTGATTTTTTAATCAATATTCCGGTTTTAAAGGCCCATAATCAAACCGTAGTCAGCCTCGGTTTAAAGAACTTGAAAGGGGCCATCGACAATCCTTCCCGTAAAAAATGCCACAATGCCAACCCTGATCAAGATTTGCATTATCATATAGCCCGCCTGGCAGATCCCATGCCTCCCATGCTTACAATTATTGATGGGATCTACAGCCTTGAGCGCGGTCCGGGATTTGACGGAAAGATGAGGCGCAGCAACCTATTAATTGCTTCCCGGGATATCCTGGCTGCCGATAAGGTCGGGGCGAAAGTCCTGGGGTATGATCCGGAAATGGTCCCTCACCTTAACAAGGCGCAGGCTAAAGTAAGGCGTCCGACCGATCTTTCAGACCTGGAAGTAGTGGGAGAAAATATTGATCAAGTTTCCTCCGACCATGAATACGATTTTCCGTACGTCAGTGATAATAACGGAGAAATGCCGCGGGCATTGGCCAAACAGGGCTTAAAAGGAATTTTTTACCGAAAATTTGATGATACGATGTGTTCTTATTGCTCCAGTTTGAACGGGGTTATTTTAACTGCTATCCGTCAGGCCTGGCAGGGTAAACCGTGGAATAATATAGAGATTCTTACCGGAAAAGTGATGAAACCTTCCCCCGGAATGGAAGCAACCGTGTTAGTCGGTCAGTGCATGTATGCTAAAAATAAAGATCATCCGGACATTCAACAGCTGTTTGCGGCTAAAGGGTGCCCTCCCGAGCCACAGGGGATAGTTGACGCCTTGAACGGTGCCGGAATTTCCGTGGATCATTCTCTTTTCCAACATATTGAAACCCTGCCGGGGTTTTACATGGAAAGATACCGGGACAATCCTGATTTTGATGAAGAGTTTTTTCAAATCAAGTAAGGCCAACAGCATAATTAATGAAATTATTTGATATGAAGGTAAATCTTGCTGTTTTGTTGAAATGTTAGGTTATAGACGGCAACAGGAAGGTTCAGCTTGGATTATGATCAGTGGTGGAATAAGGACCAGGGAAAAAAGAAGTTACCTGAGGCGGCTTGCAGCTTTATTTGTTCTGCTGATGGGGATCATGCTGCTTTATATCTTTATTATTTTACCTTCTTTACGCGATGATATTTACCAGGAAAGGATGCTTCACACCCGCGAAATGGTTGATATCGGCTTGTCTGTGCTCCAGCGCTACTACAACCTGGAGCAGCGGGAGACAATAAGTTCAGAAACAGCCAGAAAAGAGGCGGCCCGGGTGGTTCGATCTCTTCGCTACGGGGAAGAAGACCTGGACTATTTTTGGATTAGTGACGTCGATCACCGCTTAATTGTCCACCCTTTTCGTCCCGAGCTGGAAGGTGAGGATGTCTATGATTACGAGGACCCGGAAGGGTTTCCCCTGTTCCAGGAATTTGTCGATATCAGCAGGGAAGAAGGGGAGGGCCATGTTTCCTACTCCTGGCAGTATTATGATCAAGCCGGTCGCTATGAGGAAAAATTGTCGTATGTAGCCGCTTTTGAACCCTGGGATTGGATCATCGGTACAGGGGTTTACTTAAGCGACATGGAAGCGGTTATTGCGGCCAGGAGAAATATTGCCCTGGTATTTACGGGGCTATTTTTCTTGATCACTTCAGGTTTACTCCTTTTTTACTACAGGATTAAGGAAACAGAGCAGGAGTTGTTGGAAAGCGAGGAAAAGTACCGCCTGATAGCCGACAACACTGCCGATATCATTAGCATTCTCGACTTAAACTTTCGCTATCTTTATGTAAGTCCGGCAGTCAAGAAAATTAAAGGGTTTACCCCTGACGAAGCGGTCTCGAAAACTCTTGAAGAAACAATGACCTCTTATTCTCTGAAAAAGTTTTTCCGCTTGTATGATAAAAACATTGCTCCCGTATTGCAAGGAGTAAATTGTTCGGAAAAGATTTATTACCTTGAAACTGAAGAGTATACCAGCGATGACTCGACAGTAATTCTGGATAATACCATAACCCTGCTGCATAATAAAGCCGGAAAACCAATTGGAATCCTGATTGTTTCCAAAGATGTTACGGAACAAAAAAAGCAACAGGCAGCCATGGAAAAAGAAAAGCATGAAAAAGAACTTATCCTTGATAACCTGGATGAAATGGTTAAGTACATGGATCATGAAATGCGAGTGCTTTGGGCCAATCCGGCAGTAAGCAGGGGGCATTCTATAAAACCGGAAGAATTTATCGGGCAAAAATGTTACGAAGCTTTCATGGGATTAGCTGAGCCTTGCGCAGAATGCCTGTGTTTACAGGCGATGCAAAAAGGAGAAATCTGCCGTGGTGAAGTGCATTCACCGGATGATCGCTACTGGCAGGTAACCGCTGCACCTGTGCAAGATGAGCAGGGCAGGGTTACGGGAGTGCTGGAGGCCTCCCTTGAAATTACCGGTTTAAAGCTTGCCGAGCAGGAGCTAAAAAAACTTAACGAGGAACTGGAGCAACGAGTCAGAGAACGCACCGCCGAATTGGAGTGGGCCAACAAAGAACTCTCAGCATTTACTTATTCGGTTTCTCATGATTTACGGGCTCCTTTGCGCAGTATCAAAGGTTTTAGTGAAGCGCTGCTTGAAGATTATCAATCTTTATTGGATGAAGAAGGTAAGGATTACCTGGGAAGAATAGTATCTTCCAGCTATAAGATGAGTGAGCTTATCGATGATTTACTAAAATTATCCCGGGTAACCAGGCAGGAAATATTCAGGGACAGGATTGACTTAAGTGCAATGGTTGAAGCTTCTGCCGCCTATTTGAAGGAAACAGAGCCTGAACGGAAAGTTGAATTTATGGTTGAACCCGGACAGGTAGCCACCGGCGATGCTGCCCTGCTAAGGATTGCTATCGACAATTTAATGAGCAATGCCTGGAAGTTTACCGCTGATAGCAGTTCTCCCCGCATCGAATTTGGAGCTGTTAATGAACATGGAACAAAAATTTATTATATAATTGATAATGGCATCGGGTTTGAGATGAGTTATGCTGAGAAGATTTTTGATGCCTTCCAGAGACTCCACTCATATGAGGAATATTCAGGGACCGGGATTGGCCTGAGCATTGTGCAGAGAATTATTGAGCGTCACGGAGGTAGAATATGGGCCGAAGGTAAACCGGGCCGGGGGGCTACGTTTTATTTTGTGCTTCCTGATTAAATTTATTATGGCTATATAAATGTTTAGCAGTTAAAGAAAATCAAACGGTTTCCTTTGGTTTATCCGGGGAAAACACAGGAGGAGAGAACCGATGATTGATTTACGCAGCGATACCATTACCCGTCCCACTGAAGCAATGCGGAAGGCCATGTATGAAGCGGAGCTCGGGGATGATGTATATGGAGAAGATCCAACCGT
>PUKR01000208.1 GCA_003552365.1 Syntrophomonadaceae bacterium | reverse complement strand
GATGTAAGCTACTCTTAACGGTCACAAAATCCTCTAAATATAAAGGTGAAAGTTTAAGAACCTGCCTGGCCGGCAGGTTCTTTTTACGAGAGGGAGTTTTGTTTGTTCTGACCTTGCTTAAAAGGCCTGCTTTTAGGCCCTTAATCCTGAAGTGCTGCACATTTTTGGCAGGACTTTTTTAAGCAATCCTGCAAACACCGATGTTCACAACGTTTATTAGAGGTCATTTTGAAATCCAACTTTTATGGCACCGGCTTGTCCGGGCCAGGGGTTGCAAGTATTTCAGTGTACGTTATAATACTTATACAATTATTAGAATGATGAGGAGGATGGTGTAATGCAGTCGAAGCAGGGTGAACCAGATCGCTGTGATATTTTTTGCAGTGATCCGGTAAAGGTGGATAAGATAAAAAGCCAATTAGACGGTCTTGAGGTGGTGGTCGACCTTTTTAAAGCCCTTGGCGATCAAACCAGGTTTAAAATTGTTTTTGCCCTCTGGCATGAAAAACTATGTGTTTGTGATTTAGCCCTGGCCCTTGATATGCCGGTAGCCGCTGTTTCTTATCACCTGCGTTATCTCCGCAGTTTAAGGCTGGTTAAAAGCGAAAAACGGGGCAAGCTGGTTTTCTACAGCCTGGCCGATGATCATGTGGCATCTTTGGTACACTTAACCCTTGAGCATTCAAAGGAAGAAGCATAAAATCAAGGAGCGGATAATTTGTCTATACTATTTTATGGTCTGGCGGCTGTGAATATCACTCAAGAGATAGCCCTTTATGCCGGACAGCTGGCCCTCAGGCTGGTCCCTCTTTTATTTGCTGCAATATTTTTAGCCGAGTCAGCCAGGCTGTGGTTGGGCGATGACAAGTTGAAGTATTACTTGGCCGGTAGAAATCCCTGGACCGGACGTTTGAGGGCAGCTGTTCTTGGAGCGGTTCTCCCTTTTTGTGAATGCGGAGCCTTCCCGGTTATGCTGGGATTAATCCGGGCGGGAGTTCCCACCGGTGCAGTTTTGACTTTTTTTCTGGTCAGTCCGGTGGTCAGCATGCCCGCCTTTATGATCTTAATCGGAATTTTTGGTTTGCCCCTTGCTCTTGTATATTTGGCTATTACCGTGGGGACAGCCCTGGTTGCCGGCTTGCTGCTTGAGCCTGCTGGTAAAGTGTGGGGTATGTTTAAAGAAGGGGTTGCCGTAGGCGAAAAGAAAAAGCAGGTTAGAGTTCTTGCTATGGCTGAGAGCCCTGCCGGCTGCGAAGCAGGCACTAACGAAAGCTGCTGCAGCGGGGGAAGTGATTTACCGGGAGAAAAGAAAAGAGATCTATCTTCCATAGCAGGCCCGGCCTGGACCCATACAGTGAGCCTGCTTAAAAAAATAGCCCCTTATATTGTCGCTGTAATCATCATTTCTTCCCTTTTAACCAACCTGGTCCCCGAGGATCTGATTAAGCAAACCCTGGAAAGGGGAGCCCCGTTTGATGTATTGATTGGGGCGTTGACGGGGATACCGATTTATACTGGTGATTGCGCGATGATTGCCCTGGTTGCTCCCCTGATTGGTGCAACCGGTGCGGTAGGAGCAGGGCTGGCCTTTATAATTTCCGGAACCGGAACCAGCATCAACGGCATTATCTTTATGAATTCGGTATTTAAGGGGCGGTTTTTGTTATTTTATGTTATAACCGTGGTTTGTATTGCCCTTATAGTCGGTTATTCAGTTTCCGCCCTGTTATCCCTGGGGGTTTTATAAAATTGCCGGCTTTACTTATCTGGTAAGATAGTATTTGCAGGCTACCTTAATTAAGCTTGAGAAGACTATATTTTAAACCTGGATGGGGGATGTTTTATGTATATTGAAGATATTAGCCCGGGTATATTTGAAATTGGCCCGCTGTCAGTGCGGTGGTATGGCTTAATGTTTGCCATTTCAATTTTAACCGGATTCTATTACCTGCGAAAGCATGGCTTGAGAAAAGGTTTTGATGAAGATACAATATTGACCTTACTTATTGTAATTGTTATTTCCCTGGTCATCGGTGCGAGAGCGGTCTTTGTCGCTACCAACTGGGCGCACTTTATGGCAAATCCAGAGCTTATCGTCCGTATCGACCAGGGCGGGCTTGCATTCCACGGGGGTTTACTGGGCGGGTTGCTCAGCAGTTGGTTATATTGCCGCATTAAAAAAATTAACCTGTGGGTCCTGGCCGATCTGGCCGTGCCCGGAATTGCTTTTGGCTATGCGCTGATCCGGATCGCCAACATTTTCAACCAGGAAATACTGGGCCGCGAGGCTGCGATGTTCTTTTTTGATCGCCACCCGGCGCAAATTTACGGGGTATTGATTGGATTGGCCCTGCTGGGGTTACATAATTACCTGGCCCGACGCAGCGATCCAAAGCCCGGCTATTTATTTTGGAACTTTATCCTGGTTTATACCTTGCTGCGCGGCTTGATTGAAGAGACTTTCCGGTTAAATCCCCTGCCTGTTTGGGGCTATGTGAACGAGACCT
>PUKR01000243.1 GCA_003552365.1 Syntrophomonadaceae bacterium | reverse complement strand
TGCTCGCTTAACTTCTGAGCTTCCCGGGCCAGGTACTGTTCGGTGACATCAGAAAAAACCATGATTACCCCTAAAATTTCTCCCCTGGCGTCGCGGATGGGGGCGGCGCTGTCGGCGATCTGGCGCTTTTTACCGTAGCGGTCAATCAGGGTGGTGTCGTTAGCCAACCCTTCCGTTTTACCACTTTTGATTACGCGGTAGACCGGGTTGGGCGTGAGCTCGCCGGTTTTGGCATTGACGATATGAAAGACCTCTTCCAGGGGGCGGCCCAGCGCTTCTTCTGCCGGCCAACCGGTAAGTTTTTCCGCCTGAGGGTTCAGCCGGGTAATTATCCCGCCGGCATCGGTAGTGATCACACCGTCACCGATAGACTGCAGGGTGGTGGAGAGCCTGTTTTCGCTTTCCCGGAGCGCTTCTTTGGCCTGGATCTGCTCGATTACGCGGCCCAGGTGCACAGAGACCGTATCGAGCATTAGTTTTTCTTCTTTTAAAAAAGGCTCCTGTTCCTTTACGGGAGGTTCCCGGTAGCACACTTCAACTAATCCAACCTGCCGGCCTCGAAGCTCCAAAGTGGAGCATATTTTCCAGGGGGTAGAGCGGTACCCTTGTGATTCGTAACGGCTGTCGCGGAAAGTTATACATGCGCAGGCCAGCCTGGTTTGCTGAAAAGCAGAGGGCAGCAGCTCGGCTGTTTCTGACAGTATTTTTTCACACTCATTTTTATGTTTGCGGAGCAGCAGGGAAAAGTTGTGCAGAAAACTAAGCTCTTTGGTGCGCTCCTCTTTTTCTTTCCGGTCGGTTATATCCTTGAAGATGACCGAAAAGCAGCTGTCGCCTTCGGCGTAGGCGGTAACTTCATAAAAGCGTCCCAGGGGTTCAGAATACTGTTCAAAAGAGATGGACTCACCTGTCTGGGCTACCCGTCCGTAAGTGCCGATCCAGTCAAAGTCGGAGCGTTCGATACCCGGCAGTATTTCTGTTACTTTCTCGCCTAATATTTTTCCCCTGGATAGCCCCGTCATCTTTTCAAAAGCGGAGTTTACATCAAGGAAGATATAATCCACTGGGCTACCTTCGCTGTCCGTTACAATTTGGTGGGAAGCAAAAGCATCAGGGAGATTATCGATCAATAATCGGTTTTTGTCATTTCCGGGTTTCATCAATCAACCTGCCTGTTTTTGGTTTTCACAGGTTTCGTCGTGTTTCATAGTAATTCCTGCTTATAGGAAAATTGAATAATCCTGCTGCTTCACTTAAATCTGAAATATGGCCGGGTTAATATTAAAAAAACATATCAACCTTTTGCTATTGGGAAATATATTAAATGTGAATTGGCTTTGGGAGAAAAGACTCAAACCCTGGAGTAGGCCTGAGCAGGTGTTTAAGCCCACTGTGTATCGGCCAGTTTAATGGCATCGAAATAGTAAAAGGCAAGTTTATCCCTGTCAAGTCCGTACTCACTCTCCGCCAGTTCATAGGCACTGTTAAAATCTCCGCTCTCGTAAAGCAAAGCTATTTCAAGCGCATATTTATATTTGCCCGGCTTGCCAAGCAGGGCTTCTTTTACTGCGTCTGCCAGCGGCAGTTCTGCAAGGATTTCTGCCATGGGTCGATCAAAAAAAGTGTCCAGCAATGAGAATAGCCCGGTGAGGAAGTATTCGGAGCTTTGACTCTTTAAGCCGGCAAAAAGGGCAATGGATTCACATAATTTAGCCCTGCACAGGGCTGTAACCATTAGTTCGTCAGGCTTATCGTTACCGGCCGTATGCAGGCAGGCTAAGGAAGCCCACTTGATCAATTCTTTTTGTCCCAGAAGAGCGATCGCCTGGCGGATTGAATTTACCGGCATTCGAACTGTATAGACCAAAGAATTAATGCACCGTAAAAGCTTGTAGGACAGGGTGAGATCTTCTTTAATCAAGGCTTCGATCTGGTCGAAGTCCACCTCAGCCCGGTAAATTTCCTGCAGCAGGCGGACAGTGTGCACCTGGGCGGCGCTGATGCTTTTACCGCTCAGCATAACCGGCCTGCAGAAAAAGAAACCTTGAAAGAGCTCAAATCCCAGTGCCTTGGCCTTGTTAAAGTCATCTATAGTTTCCACTTTTTCAGCAAGAAAAGTATTCTTTTTGTTTTTCATCATCCCATCAAACTGAGGCCGCTCTGAAAGATTAACTTTAAGTAAATCAACCTTGACTATTTCGCTTAAGCCAAGCAAGGTTTCGTAACCGCTATCTTCTTTACCGGTATAATCATCTAAAGCCAGGCTGTAGCCTGCTTCGTTTAACCTTTTGCAGGCAGCGATTATTTCTTGATCGGGCTCAATGTTTTCGAGGATCTCTATGGTGACATATTCTTTTGGTAACAGGCGGACAATATCACTTTCAAGCAACTGTTTTGTAAAGTTGATAAAGGCCCTTTTGCCCCTGGTTATGTTTTCTAAGCCCATATTCAAAAAAACATTGGCAATTAATTCCGAGGTGGCCCGGTCGCCGTCGCCTGCTGTATACTGGTTTACTTCACTGTTCCTGTGCAGCAG
>PUKR01000062.1 GCA_003552365.1 Syntrophomonadaceae bacterium | reverse complement strand
TCTAGTATATAAATATTGTTTTTTATTGGAAAAACACAACATTTAAATATTAGTGTTGCTTTATACATTTAAAATGCAATATAAAAGGTGATTTTATGACGAGAAAAGTTTTGACTTTAAGCATTCCTCAAGAAGAGTTTGAAAAAATAGAGGAAGCAAGAAAGAAAGAAATGAGAGGAATATCTAGTTTTTTTTGTATTGCTGGCGTTGAAAGAGCAAAAACGATTTTAGGAGAAGAATAATGACAGGCGAGGAAGGTATTGAGATGTTGAATGATTTTGTTGAGCGTGAAAAGTCTTTTGAAGAATTCTGGACTGAATTCAGGCTCAGACTTCTTCTAGAAGAAAAAAGAAATAAAACAACGAGGTAAAAAAGAAAATGGAAAAAACAAAATATGAAGTATTTAAAGAGAAGCTTGATGAATTTATCAGGGCTACAAAAGAAAATGAAATAAGCGTAATGACACAAGAAAAAGATCCTTTCTTGAATGGGTTGCTAGTAGCTCAACATATAAGCGAAAATGTTGAAGAAATGGAAAACGAAGAAGTGATCTATGTTGATTTTGAAAAACCTAACTATTGGGTGAGTATGTTTATTCTTCAAAACATTAAAGAGAATGCTCAGAAGCTAGGTTTAAGCTCCGATTATGTTCTAGGTATAGAACACAGCCTTGAAGCAATACAACAAAATAAACCTTGTTTAATCAAGAAAAAACAAAGCATAATGAAAAAATGACAAAACAAACTATCTCACGATTCGGTGGAATACATTGCTCTAAGTGTGGAGCTGTGCGAGATAGTGGAAGAAACTGCCCTTTATGTAAAGAGAGAACCTCTCTCTTTCAATGGTGAGGAAAGCTGTATTTTGTTTTAATTATGTTCAATCGCCCTCTAAAACATTGAATACTTGCAACAAACAAAAACAGCCCTCAAACCTACAAAAAAAAAGAAAAGGTGTAAAAAGTGGAAACAGAAGAAAATAAAAATAATTATTGTGTAAAAATCAAATATAAAAACCCTAAATAAAACAAAAAAGAACTGTTTTAAAAATTATTCGTCAAAATAACTAATCAACATTAATAATTAAAGGAGTTGACTCATCTTCTGCTTCATCATTACCATCAGCATCTCGTATTTCTGCTAAAAGAACAAAGGAACAACCCTCCTCTACAACTCTTGTAGTCAAAACCTGTATAGGAAATGCCGCAACCTCACCCGGAGCAATACTTAAAGGACCAAAATACCCACCTACAATTATCTCTCCACACTCATCATCTTTTTCAAAAGCATCACCCCCAGAAGGAGAATTATCCATATAATAATCTGAACTCCTAATATCAATTTCAAAATCTTTGTTATCACCTCCCCTATTTGCTACATAAACATAATCTTGAGAATCATGACCTAAGCCCACATTAATTGAAGGTGCACATATCCACCCTGAACCCCCATCAAAAGAACACCTTGCCTCACCAAGCCCGGTTCTAACCTGATTACTTAAATCATCAATTCTCTCATCTCCTGCAGATATAAAGTTCGCAAACAAACTCATTCCTAAACCAAATAAAACTATTCCTATAATAAGCATAACAATAGTATTAACTGCTAACTCAACTCCTTTTTTATTCATAAAAACAATAACTAAAAAAATCATTTAAAAACTTTAGTTACTCAAAAAAAAGAAAAAACACAACAACAAATTAATAAACCATAAACAATACTAATCTTTTATGAAAGCACACTATTTTGACATTGAGACATATTCTCCTAATGAAATTCCTAATCCAGAGACTGATAGAATTATTACAATACAATTTCAAAAAATAGACCTTGAAACTGGTGAGCCAATAGGAAAACTTCAAATTCTAAAAGAATGGGAAGATGGAGAAAAAGAGATTTTAAAACTCTTTCATACTTGGTTCTTAAAAACAAATCCTTGGAAATTTATTCCTATAGGTTTTAATCTATTATTTGAATGGAAATTTCTATCCTACAAACTAAAAGAACACAAAATAGATAATAAAAATCTAGAAAACTTCATAGAAGAATTTCCCCAAATAGACCTAAAAACAATAGCAGTACTAAAAAATGGAACATTTAAAGGTGCCTCACTTAGCTCAATAACAAATAAAACAGAAAACGGAGATATAATAAAACAACTATACGAGCAAAAAGAATACACAAAAATAGAAAACTACATCAAACAAGAAGCCAAAGAGTTCATAAACCTATACAAAAAAACAAAAGAAATACTTGGAAAAGAATTATAAAAAACATTTTTAGTAATAAATATACAAAAAAATATATTATCTATTCAATATCTGGTTCAAAAGTACAACGAAATCCAAAACGTGATGCCTCATTATCAGTATTAAGTAATCTCAATGTATAAATACCTCCATCAAATGAATAAGAACCACCTCTTATAAATGCACGAAGAGTATCATCAGAAGCATCCCTTGAATGTAACCTACCCACTCCATGTTCTGCATTATAATTTTCATATGGACCTATTTCAAATCTTAAATCTGAACCACCTGATCTTGAATAAT
>PUKR01000278.1 GCA_003552365.1 Syntrophomonadaceae bacterium | reverse complement strand
CTGCTGTTTTTAGAAAAAAAATAAATAAATTTTAAACCGGCGTTTATAGTTTATTTACATGGAAAAAGCTAAGTTGTCAAGGCTTATTTTTTAGTACTCAGGTAAGGTTGCAGCCTATAAAGGTAAAGTATGTCTAAACGACATGTATACAGGTAGCTGGGTGGTAAGTCTGTTTATTTTAAAGCTCAAAGGGAGTTAATTAATATAGAAGTACACGAGTATTATTAATCCCCTCTATATATGATTATAGCTTAAAGGTAAAAATAAAATTTGAATGAATGAAAGAGGTTAATATTCAGGGTTGTTAGTAACAATAAGACAAGGTGAGAATTTAATGGGTAAAAGCGTATAAATAGATATAACAATAGGATGTTCACCGTTTATTCTGCAGATCGGTTAATTGGCAACGACATAGAAGAAAAATATACCAATCAGAGAATAGAATAAGATGAAAAGTATAGCCCTGAGTGCGAGAACCTGCACACCGGCTATGATTAAAGCGGCCACATCTTTCCAGTCAATTAGTTTGCAATTTTCCTCCATGACCTGTTTCACTTCCGGCTGCTCATAATCCCGTTGTGACTTATCAATTTGTCGATCAAACCGGATTTTTTTGTTAAAAAGCATCAGGTTTATACCCCCTTAATCATACCACTTGAAGAATAAAGCTCAAGCCTTATGTGTTTCTGGTTACCAGGTGACAGGAGACCCGGTGATCTTCTTCAATTTCAACCAGTTCAGGTGTTTTTTCCTTACAAACTTCCCTGGCTTCGGGGCAGCGGGTGTGAAACTTGCACCCTTCCGGCGGGTTGGCAGGGCTGGGGATATTACCCTTGAGTATAATTTTTTCTTTTCTCCTGCGCGGGTTGGCTGAAGGAATGGCAGAGAGAAGCGCCCGGGTATAAGGGTGAAGCGGATTGTTGAACAGTTTTTCCACTTCCGAAACTTCGACCAGGTCTCCTAAATACATCACCCCGACCCGGTTGCTGATGTGACGCACTACACTTAAGTCGTGGGAAATGAATAAGTAAGTCAAGCCCATATCCTGTTGGAGATCGAGCAGTAGGTTTAAAATTTGGGATTGAATTGATACGTCAAGGGCTGAAACAGGCTCATCACAGACAATAAATTCAGGGTTTAAAACCAGGGCCCTGGCTATCCCAATCCGCTGACGCTGCCCGCCGCTAAATTCGTGGGGATACCTTCTTAAATGATGGGGCTGCAAACCGCATTTTTCAACCGTATCACGGACTCTTTCAATTGTTTCTTTGCCGTTGCTGATTTTGTGTTCTCGTAAAGCTTCTCCGACAATATCGGAAACGGTTAACCTGGGATTTAACGAGCTGTAAGGGTCCTGGAAAATTATCTGCATTTCCTGCCGCAGCCGGGTCATTTCCGCCCTGTCCTGCATAAAAAGGTCGTTACCTTTATAAAAAACCTCACCTTCAGTTTTAGAAAGCAGCCTTAGTATGGTTCTGCCCACAGTAGACTTGCCGCAGCCGGATTCGCCAACCAGGCTAAATGTTTCACCCTTTTTGATTTCAAAACTGACTCCATCAACTGCCTGGACCCAGCCAATTACTCTTCGCAAAATTCCACCCCAAATGGGAAAATGTTTCTTCAGGTTTTGCACGTCCATGATCATGTCGTTTGCAGGCACTGTTTATTCAACCTCCTCCTGGTTTGTGTGAAGCCAGCAGCGGACCGTATGGCCTTTTTCTACCTCAACAAGGGCGGGAACTTTTTCAACGCATACATCCATTACTTCATCGCAGCGGGGATGGAAAGGGCATCCGGGGGGCAAGTTCAAGGGGCTGGGCACAGTGCCCCTGACCACTTTCAAGCGAGGTTTTTTTTCTTCCACATCCGGGATTGAATTCTGCAAGCCAATGGTGTAAGGGTGCTTGGGATTCTCAAATATACTAAAGACATCGGTATGCTCAACAACTCTACCGGCGTACATGACTACGACATCGTCACACATTTCTGCAATTACACCGAGGTCATGGGTAATTAGAATTACACCGGTGTCAAATTCATCTTTAAGGTCATTCATTAAACCTAAAATTTGGGCCTGGATGGTCACATCAAGGGCTGTGGTCGGTTCATCGGCGATCAGGAGTTTGGGGTTGCAGGCCAAAGCCATGGCAATCATCGCTCTTTGTCTCATACCGCCGCTAAGCTGGTGAGGGTATTCCCCGACAACCTTTTCCGCCCTGGGAATCCTCACCGTTTCCAGGGTTTCAACCGCTTTTTTATATGCTTCCTTTGGCGACAGGCCTCTGTGCAGGATCAATGCTTCCACGATCTGATCGCCGATAGTATAAACCGGGTTCAGCGAAGTCATCGGTTCCTGGAAAATCATCGAAATATCATTACCCCTGATACTGCGCATTTTGCTTTCAGGGTAGTCTAATAAATTTTCATTGTTGAAATAAATTTTACCATCCGTGATTTTTCCGGGCGGGTTGGGAATCAACCTCATAATCGACATTGAAGTAATACTTTTTCCGCATCCTGATTCGCCCACTATTCCTACCGTTTCTTTTCGATCCACGCT
>PUKR01000277.1 GCA_003552365.1 Syntrophomonadaceae bacterium | reverse complement strand
TCCATGATTGAACTTAAGCCTCCTTAAACTTTTATCAATCATCCTAAAAGCAGGTTCCTTCCACCGGTAAATCTTATATATATAAACGTCAATAAATAACTGCACCTCTTTGATTTAGATAACCTTACAATTTAGTAGTAACTGATCCTGGATAAAGAAAATTTACCCCCGGGCAGATCACCCACTTTAGCCGTAACCCGGCGGCGCCGGCAGCGGGGACATAACAGCCGGCCGCCTGTTTCTAAGTTCTCACGGTGCTCTTTTTCCGCTTCACCCTGATTTTCGCTTTTTTCTTCACCCTCTTCAGTTAAATCAGATCTTGACCTTTCAGCCGGCTTTTCTCTTTTGTCCTCGTTACCTTCTAAGCCAGGTCGCATTATTTCAAGAGGGATCTCTTCCTGCTGAAGCTTGCCCGCCAGGTAAAGAGCCTGTTCCTGCGGGGTTACTTTAACCCCGCAATCGGCGCAGGCTATAAGTTCCAGTTCGCTGTGCCAGGGCTCGATCAAGCGGTAATTATTTTCTTCAGCTACTTTTACGGCCCCGGTAGGACAAACATGGGCGCAGGCAGTGCAGCCGATACAATCATCGGGGAGCTGATCGAAGGGAGCGCTTACTTTCCTTTCAACTCCGCGGAAGGCAAAGCTGATCGCGTTTTTACCGATAGCTTCGCGGCACACCCGGACACAGCGCCCGCATAAAATACAAGCTTCATTAAAATCACCCAGCAAAGGCAGGCCGGAGATATCGACCCACCAGCTGTGGGCCAGCTCCTGCAGGCACTCCACTCCCGGACGGCGGGCAAGCAGCAGCCCCAGGTTCACTTTACGGGCCTGCAGGACCGCCGGGGTTTCAGTCTGCACAAAAAGGCCCTCTTCTTCGATCGGGTAAGTGCAGGAAGAGGTAACCGTCCCTCCTTCTTCAAAACTAGAGGACACCTCTACCAGGCAAAGCCGGCAGGACCCAAAAGGTTCCAGCGCTTCATGGTAACAGAGGGTGGGAATATAAAAACCGTTACTGCGGGCTGCTTCAAGGATCGTGGTTCCCGCGGGCACCCGGTAATCAAATCCGTTAATGGTAATGGTAAGCATCTTTTCACCTCTACTTGACCAAAATAGCTGAGTGGCGGCATACATCCAGGCAGGCCCCGCAGCGCGTGCACAGCGCATCTTCTAATAGCGGGGTACTATCGGGGACCCCGCTAATCGCCCCGGCAGAACAGGCCTTCAGGCACAGGCCGCAGGCATTACAGGCCTCTTCATCGATAGAATAGCTGATCAAAGCCCGGCAGACCCCGGCCGGACAGCGCCACTGTTCAAAATGAGCCCTGTATTCATCTTCAAAGTATTTAAGAGTAGTAAGCACCGGGTTGGGGGCCAGTTTGCCCAGGGCACAAAGGCTGCTTTTTTGCATTGCGGTAGCCAGTTCCCAGATCATATGCAAGTCTCCTTCCAGGGCCTGGCCGCAGATAAATTTTTCTAGCAAAGCAAGCATCTGCCGGCCACCCTCGCGGCAGGGAACGCACTTCCCGCAGGATTCATCAACCGTAAATGATAAAAAATAATGGGCTAGATCAACCATGCAGGTGGCATCATCCATCACGATCATCCCGCCGGAACCCATTATTGAACCGGCCTCGCTCAATTTTTCATAATCAAGGGGCAGATCAAGCATTGATGCCGGCAGGCACCCTCCGGCCGGACCGCCGGTTTGGACTGCTTTAAAGCGGCGTCCACCGGGAATGCCGCCGCCAATGTCATAAATTAATTCCCGCAGGGACATCCCCATGGGCACTTCAACCAGCCCGGTATTGTTCACTTTGCCGGTCAGGGAAAAGACCATCGTCCCCCGGCTATCCCCGGTTCCGTATGCCCTGTGCCATTCGGCCCCCTTGCTGATAATTAAAGGAACCGCGGCAAAGGTTTTTACGTTGTTGATCAGGGTCGGCATGCCAAAAAGGCCTTTAGCGGTGGGATAAGGCGGACGGGGCCGGGGATTCGGCTCCCCGGTCAAACCTTCGATCGAGCTGAGCAGGGCTGTTTCCTCCCCGCAGACAAAGGCACCGCCACCCCTGCTAATCCGCACTTCGAATGAAAAACCGCTGCCCAGGATGTCCTCCCCTAAAAGGCCCCACTCGAGGGCCTGCCGGGTAGCTTGCATAATGTTTTTCAAGGCCAGCGGGTATTCGTTGCGCACGTAAATATACCCCTTATTTGCCCCGGTGGCGTAAGCGGCGATAATCATCCCTTCGAGCACCAGGTGGGGATTGCCCTCGAGAATGCTGCGGTCCTGGAAACAGCCGGGATCGCCTTCATCGGCATTGCAGATCACGTATTTCTGCTCCCCGTCAGCTTTCCGGCACAGCTCCCATTTTTGGCCGGTGGGAAATCCGCCGCCTCCCCGGCCTCTTAACCCGGATTTTTTTATTTCTTCAATGATCTCGACCGGGCTCGCATTTTCTTCCAAAATTTTTCCCAGGGCCTTGTAACCGCCAACTGCCAGGTAATCTTCAATCCGGTCCGGTTCGATCATGCCGTTGTAGCCCATGATCAGGCGCTCCTGGTGGGCATAAAAAGG
>PUKR01000194.1 GCA_003552365.1 Syntrophomonadaceae bacterium | reverse complement strand
TACCTAAAACACAGGGAGGAAAGGAATATGCGCGGTTCGCAGCAAAGCTACAGAAGCGGTTCGCGGAGTGAACGGAGAAAGAAGAAAAAAGCAGCCGGGTCGGCGAAAATTTACAAGGTTTTAGCAGTGCTCTTGATTGTGGCAGGGATCGGGGTGCTGGGTTACACCTACCTGGAAGAGTACCTGGTCAGCTACCGGCAGCAGCAGATGAGAGATGAGTTTGAGAGGACAGCCGGGTTTCACCGTATTTTTGAAGACGAACCCGGGGAAAAAGAGGTTGTGATCGATGAGTGGCAGCCGATGCGGTTGATCATCCCGGTTATCGATGTCGACCTGGTGGCCCAGGGCGGCGGCGACGTTTTTGACGAAGCGCTGCTCGACAAGGGGCCGACCCACTTCCAGATGAGCGATTTGCCGAGCACCGAAGGGGGCAATGTTGCCTTTGCCGGGCACCGGGCCGGGCGCTGGAACTTCTTTTTAGATATTGATAAGCTCGATGAAGGCGACGAGATCTTTTTGGACGTGGAAGACGGCTACCGCTTTATCTACGAGGTCGAATGGGTTGAGGTTTTTGATAAGTACGACTGGGAACCGGTCCATACCACCGAATACCCGGCGATTACCCTGCAGACCTGCGAGCCCAAGCACGTCTCCAACCCCGATTACCGCTTGTTCGCCAGGGGCAAGCTGCGGGAAGTAGTGGATATACCGGGGGAGATAGCGGAATCGGCGGAAGCGGATTAGGTTTTTTAGGATTACCGGCGCAGGATTAATCGATTATTGCAAAGGGGCTCAAAAACAGGCTTTAAAAGGCATTTAGCGCTTAAGGCCAGTTTTAAAGGGGAGTGCAGTCAGTCTGATGAATACCGGCGAAGCGGCGGAGAAGCCAAAAGATGATTTAAACAACCTGAAAGTTTGCCGGTTCTGCCGTAGCCCGCTGCAACAAAGCTTTGCCGACCTGGGGGTTTCTCCGCTGGCCAACTCCTACCTGGATACCCGGGGGCTAAGCATGCCTGAAACTTTTTACCCGCTGCACGTGTATGTCTGTGGATCCTGCTTCCTGGTGCAGCTTGAAGAGCAGGAAACCCCGGAAAATATTTTTACCGACTACGCTTATTTTTCCTCGTACTCAGAAAGCTGGTTGGAGCATACGAAAAAGTTTGCCCGGGAAGCTAAAGCAAGGTTTAAATTAGATCACATGAGCAGGGTGCTTGAGATCGGCAGTAACGACGGGCACCTGCTTTCTTTTTTTAAGCAGATGCAGGTCCCGGTTACGGGGGTCGACCCCGCCTGCAACGTGGCAGAGGCGGCCAAGCGCAGGGGGGTTGAAACCTGGATGCGGTTTTTCGATGCCGGGTTGGCTGAAGAGCTGAACCGGGCCGGTAGATCTTGCGATCTGCTGGTGGGAAACAACGTGCTGGCCCAGATCCCGGATTTAAACGGCCTGATGGAAGCGGTGCAGAAAGTGTTAAAGCCGGGCGGGGTAGTGAGCATCGAGGTGCCCCACCTGTTAAACCTGGTTGAAAAAAAGCAGTTTGATACCATCTACCACGAACACTACTCCTATTTTTCCTTAATTGCTTTAAAAAACCTGTTTTCCGCCCACGGTTTTTACATCTTCGATGTGGATAGCTTAGAAACCCACGGCGGTTCTTTACGCGTGTACGCCTGCAGGGAAAAAGATAAAAATGCTAACGAGGGGGCGGTGGCAGGAAGCGGCGATCTGCAGGCGGGCCGCAGAAGGGTGGAAGATATGCTTTGGTTTGAAGAAAAGAGGGGGCTTAAAAAAATAGAGACCTACCAGGCTTTCAGCGAGCAGGTGAAAGCGGCCAAGCGGGAGATTTTAAAGTTTTTGATCGGGGCAGCTGAAAAGGGCAAAAAGGTTGCCGCCTACGGGGCCCCGGCCAAGGGCAACACGCTCTTAAACTACTGCGGGATCGGCCCGGAGCTGGTTAAATTTACTGTTGACCGCAGCCCGCATAAACAGGGCCTCTACCTGCCCGGAAGCCGCATTCCGGTTTACGCGCCGCAAATGGTCGAAAAAGAAAAGCCCGACTACCTGGTAATTTTACCATGGAACCTGCAAGGAGAAATTACCGGCCAGATGGAAGTGATCAGGCAGTGGGGCGGGCAGTTTGTGGTCTTGATCCCGGAAATTAAAGTATGCTAGGAGGTGCCCCTTTTTTGAAAAAGCCGGTCCTTTTTTTTATGGCGGTGTTGCTCTGCGGGCTGTTAACTGCCTGTGGAGTGGGCTGCGCGGAAGAGGAAGAAGATGAAACAGCAAGGTTCAAGGAAGAAGACCTTTACACGGTTAATGCTTACGTGGAAGAGATGACCCCGGCTTTGCTCGAGGTAGTCCCCGACTTGAAAGGCTGGAAGCGGGAGCCTCACGAGGAAGACGATAAGCCCTTTGAATATGACGAGGAAAGAAAAAAGTGGCTTGAAGAACACAGGGAAAGTATTGAGGAAGTAAAGAAAGAGCACCTGGACGAAGATTTCCCGGGGATGGAGACTATAGAGAGCTGGGAAGTGGTCGTGGTCCGGGGGGATAAGGAATGGCTGATGGAAGGCGACGAAGT